>JAIYCK010000299.1 GCA_027488055.1 Flavobacteriales bacterium
CGGAAAGACGCAATTCGTTGACCCAAATAATAGCGCATTTGGTTTGACCATCATCATTGGATTCAAATACATTTTTATCTTTATCAGGGTTGCGAACCCCAATCATCAACACGGTGACATTGGCTAGGTTTGGATTGCCTCGCACCACGAGACGCGCACTGCCAATCAATTTTTCATATTCTGATAAACTATTGAATGTAAGTGGTCGAGTGGCCTTTAAATTTTGAAGGTCTTGCAAATTGATATCAAATGCATTTTCCTCGGGCCATATCTCATCATCATCGCTGGCGTACCATGGTGTCAATTTCATGGGCACCTCGTATTCATAATAGTTCTCATTGAAATCACTTCCCAATCGGATGAATACCGTAAGATCTTTGTTGCTCAGTTGACTTTCATCACCCAATGCTTCCGCGTGCGCAAACATGCGAAGGCGCTTGTATTGGCGCATATCATAATTCACTGTACGATACGCCGCACGAGCATCACCGTCAGCAAGGTTACACACTTCCATTGACAAGGACTGCTCATTGAGACTGCGCAAATTGGCACTGGCCACATCTTGTTCGCGCAAGATTCCTGGAGGAATGACATAGTTGATAGGCTCACGATTTCCGTTTTCCTCGATGTTTACAGCAGCAATATTAAAGGTAGTTAGCGGATCGTCATTGGGTTCCAATTCTTGTGGACCGTTCAATGAGCTCACAAATTTGCGCCATTCTCCGCGCACCAATTCCAATCGCGCGAAACGCAAAGTGACTTCTTGCTCCCATCCTTTGAGGAAAACACGCATGTATCGGATGGAGCGGAAGTCAGCGATACCACCAACGCTTTTTTCAAACTCTTGAATAGGAATTTTGAATTGGTACCATCTGATTTGACGCTCTTCACCATTGATCGTGGTTCTGGTGGTGGTGAAGCTGTCAGTGATGTAGTTCGTTCCAATATTGTTTTCACCCAAAGCACCTGGACGGAGATTTACCTTGTATTGGAAATAACTTTCGATGCTGTTGAGTGTGATATCTTGATTGATATCTTCGGTGTTGGGAATCGTAGTGGCGGCAATTGGATATCCGTCGGGGCTCGTGGTATTTGAGTTGCCCTCATATCCATTGAAAGCGCGATATCGTTCGATGGTGTTCAGATTAGCATTATCCGCTTCGTCGCTTCGGAAGAAGGCATAGTCATCAGCAGAGGGGTCATTGGCATATTGCGTGTAGGCACCTGTGCTGAGGAAGCCTTGCAATTGACTCAACCAGCTGTTGAAGAAATTGGCCTCTTGTGCGCTAGTGAGACCATCGAGTCCAATGTCTTGTTGTGCATAATTGCCCAAGCTGTTATCGAAGGCATTTACGACATTGAAATTATCTGGATCAGGGTATTCACCCCATGGGCTTGATTCGGTGCCGAATTCAAGACCGTTATTTTCTGTGGGGAAACCATTTTCGTAGGACCACTTACTGTCGTTCAAAATATCTTCCGAAACATTTCCCAAGTGGAAATACAGGTCTCCACCTGACTCTTGGCCATTTGCGGTTGCATCCGCGTTGAATGGATCCATAAGCCAGAATTGAATGAATTGCACATTGCTGGCTTCGAAATCTGTGGTGGTGAGCGCACGTTGAATACCTGCCCAACGAGACTCGGGATCGGCTAGGGTACCATCGGTATTGAGTCCCGCGGACAAGTCAGTACCCAGTGGCAAATCATAGTTATAAGGTCCTCGCAATGTGGGACGGTAGGTCAGGTCCAGTGTGGCAATGTTAGGTGGTGTGCCTTGAGGAAGCTGACGATTCGGAAAAACTTCAGCCTCTAGAATTTCGCGCATACGGTGATCACTTTGAATATCCTCAGTGATATTGGATGGAGTGAGTCCACCAGTGCTCCGATAGAACAATGGATCAATGACATACCAACTCAGTTTTGCGCGGTTATAATTGTATATGAGGCTATCCTCGAAATAGGATTCTGGGAATAAGCTGCTTTGAAGTTTAGGAGTGCTTGCCAAAAACCACTGATTGATACTGCGCAAATCGATGACACTTTGGCTGCCTTCGAAGTCATCCACATAGGCATTTCCGTCTTTGGAGATTGCTCTGCTATGGCCCGGAAACAATTTTGCGGCTTCAGCCGAAAATGTAAGATTGGATTTGGCTTTTGTTTCGATGAATGGAATACGATCCACCATTCTGGTCAAAGCCGGTATTTCTTTTTGAAAGTTACCATCGATACCGATTGTGGTGTTATTGACAGGCTCATCACCTTGGTTCACCTTTTGGGTAACCGGTCTTTCGCGCAGGTTCAATAAGGTACCTCCAATGGTTAGATGCTCGCTGAAGGTATAGTCAAATCGAGTTCCAATCATGGTCTTGAACTGCAGATTGAACAACGAATTGCTTTCCACTGACACCTTGATTGGTTGGCCGCTGGTCATAACGCCCTCATTCAGAATCCTCACGCGGCCCAAGTTGTAATCCACAGTGTAATCCACTCCTTCTTGCAACTTGATACCACCCGCCGTCACGACCACAGCGCCTTGTGGAATGTTGAGTGCGTTCAATGAGATTTCACTTCCGCTTGAACTTTGGTATTGCCCTTTGATGCGGAATCTATTCAGGTTGGGAAACAAGATTTGTGCTACCGTCTTGGTGGAGTCATAAAGCGGTTGGAAAGTCACTTGATTGATGACTTGTTGGGCCTCCGTCGTATTGCCTCCAAAACCTTCTTGAATTTTTGTGGCGAGATGTGAACCGAAAGGCTCTACAACTGGAAAATATACGCGCCCACTTTGTGCGTCAATCAAACCACCAGTGGTGGAAGCGCCTTGTATGAAATCAAAGAATCCATCTGGGTATGGCATTTGTTGCGCATCAATGCGATCGAGATTGAGCACTTGTAAAAGCAGTTTGCCGTTGAGCGGCTCACGCGGAATATAGTTTTGGTTGACGCCAGTAGCGGGGTTATTATACCACACATCCAGTCGGAAGTTTTCGGGTGCTATGCCAAATGCCCCGAGGGAATAAACGTTTTTCATCATGTTGTCCCACAACGGAGACGCAAAACCATCTTCCAGTTTGACACGTGTGATGCTCGGCTTGATTAATTTCAGAATCAAAGACTGAGGAGCCGCATAACCGTCTTGCGATATCGTACCTACTTGATAGGTTTCACCATTCAAGGTGTATTCATACGATACGGCTAGCACTTCTGCGTTGTTCAAAGACTGCTTAAGGGAAATAAATCCAAGACGTGAGTTGTAGCTGTATTCGGAGGCATTCAAACGGCGCATATTGTTGATGCGCTCATAGTGTGTGCCATTGCGCATATCGCTATAATCCGGATTGGACGAGATGGCCTGCGAGGTGCTAGTGGTATTGAGTATGGAGTTGGAGAATGGCTGGCCATCTGTGCAATCTAAAAAGAGGTCATTGTTCAAGTTGCTCGGGTTGCCCAATGGAGTAACCGCAATATCGCCGCGGTTATATAGTCGATTGTCGCTTGTTCCGCCCGCATCGACGACAAGATCATGGCTCATTTGATTTGGATTTTCACCCAAGTCAGAGAAAGCTACCACATTGCGTACGTCTTGTGTATTGGCTTGCAGATTCACTAACCACACTTCAATACGCGTAATATTGACACCGCTTCCTACAACCGGCAAGGATGCGCAGGCGCGATCATATTCATTGCGAAACCAGCCCGACAAAAAGTAGTGGCGGTTCGCCTCATAGTTATCGGCGGTGATATCAAAAGTTTGTGTTTGCGCACCACCTTGCACGGTGATTTCTTTGCGTTCACCTTTTTGCTGTGAAAAGACAGTCGTGTTTCGCAAACGTCCCCATTTGGTGGATAATTTAGCACCGAACAAACTAGTAGATCCTTGTATCAACTGACCATTGAGGGGCAGACTCACATTACCAAGTTCAATCTTTTGAATGATTTGATCTTCGTCGCCAGTGTACTCCAATTTCATTTGGTTTTCAAAGTCAAACGTACTCTCAGTATTGTAGTTCACGTTGAGCTTCATACGCGTGCCTATGTTTCCGACCACATTCAATTGAATTTTTTGATCGAAATCAAAGGTCGTTATGCGTCTCTGACGCAATGGAATTCTTGGGTTTTCAGTTTTGGAAATATTTAAACCGAATGTTAATTCGGCTGAACCTTGGGGGCGAATTTCAATTTCATTGCTACCAAAAATCCCTTCGAATCCTGCACCGCCCACTTTGATGACTTTGCTCCATTCACGATTAGCCTCATCTTCCTCTGTTTGAATTTCTTTGAAGTATTCGTAAATGTTTTGGTCTTTTTGCTGGTTCATGTATTCCTCAAGCGTCATGCTAGTGCGAGGACGATACTCGATACCGTCGCCAATGGTTTGCACCATCTCATACTGGCCAGTCTCGGGATTGTACTCAACTGAATATTGGATATTATCTGGCAAAGGGATATTGATACCACCGGCGTCATTGCTCGGGTTGACATTGTCCTCGACCGGCCAAATGAGATCTACCTTAGAGGTATCCGAACCAGTAGTGTCAAGGCTTGCTACGAATGCCGCTGGCGTTAAATCAGCTTGTTCGCGTTGAGCTTTTTGAGCACGAAGCGTTTGGCGCGGCGCCAAAGGCTCCAAATTGGAATTAGCTAGCGCCAACCATACAGAAGCAGAGAGCACGGAGAAAAAGCAAAAACGATATATATGGGCGGTCCAACGAGGCTGATTCACAATTCAGGAGTAATTTTCAAATTTGTTTTAATACTTGTTTGATAAGATCTTCTAATGAGGCCTCCGGTTGCGTCATCATGATCTTATCCAATGCTTTATCGGTTTTGGTTTTGTCTAGTCCTAGCGAGGTCAGCGCGGCTAACGCTTCAAACTTCATAGTATTGTGCGCCACAGGCACTTTTTCGTATTGTGATTCGCTCAATTTTCCGATTTTATCGTGCAAATCAACAATGACTCGTTCCGCAGTTTTTTCTCCAATTCCCTTAATTCCCTTAAAACCAGCTACATCCCTGGTCAATATCATGTGTTTCACCTCATCTGTAGAACGACCACTTAATATCATGCGAGCGGTGTTGGGCCCGATACCACTGACTGAAATTAATTTTCTGAACACGTCACGCTCTGCATCATCAGCAAAACCATAAAGGGTCACACTGAAGTCATTGCTATTGATTGTCAAATGAGTATAGAGTCGCACAGTGTCGGTTGTGCCGATTTTGCCGAATGTATGGAGTGAAATCTGCAGAAAATAGCCCACCCCCCCCACATCAATGACGGCATGGACGGGACTTTTTTCGACTAATTTTCCGCTAAGATGCTGAAGCATAGTTTTTTAGAGGGTTGGGGTTGTGTCTAAATGTCGATTGCATAGATAGTCCAAAACTTTTTTAATGAGAAGGACTTGATGAAATTCATTTTTAACCCAAATTCTACTTAACAAAGTGGATAAAAAGCAAAGAGGCTGTCTTTGATAGACAGCCTCTTAAATTTGCTTCAGATGAAAAAACTAGTGTAAAATCTCAATGCGTTTTGACTGAACTTCATTTTTGAAATGGATACGTACAATGTACATTCCCGTTTCCCATGATTCTGTGCTTATTTGACGCATCCAAGCTCCTCGGTAAACCAATTTTCCAGATATATCCAAAATTTCTATCAATACTGGCTCCTCCTCGGTTTCAGATATTGTGAAAAGATTATTGGCTGGATTAGGATACAGCATGACGTCAATAGTAGATTCTGAAGTGACGCTCAAACTGCGAGGGGAGTTGGTTGAAATGGTAACATATCGTCTAATGCGTGTTCCGTTCGAGCAAGCATTGCTCGGAGTCACATTGACATATCCAGAGGCACTGCCTGTAAGCACCGTGATGCTATTGGTGCCTTGTCCGGAGATCAACTGCCATCCTGATGGAATTGACCACGTATATTGTGTTGCGCCAGTAATTGATGGAACAGAATAAGTAGTGGTTGTGCCCGGAGCCAGACATGCTAATCCAGAGATGCTTATGCCCGTTGTACTAGGCGTATTACTTAGATTCACACATCTTGTCTGACTTACTCCACAAGCGTTCACTGCTCGAACACAAATGGCGGCAGATCCGCACGAGGAATTCAGACCTAAACTGCCGTTGAAGTTTACAACAATGCAGGTGGTTCCTTGGCCACTTACTAAAGTTGCACCCGCAGGCAAAGTCCATTGATATGACGTTGCACCGCTTACTGCAGCGACGCAATAAGACACTTGTTGACGGTTACATAGGCCAGTGGTCAAACCTGTAATGAGACCAGGACGACTAGGCGGGCTAGTAACTGTAATGGTTATTGGCAAACAGAATGTTGTGCCACAAACGCCTCCTTGTGAACGCACATAATACGTCGTGGTACCAGTTGGTGCAACGGTTAAATTGCTTCCAGTGCCGATGCATGTTCCGCCACAAGAGTTTTTATACCACTTCCATGCAGCGCCGCTCGAAAGTGTGCCGGTTACACTCAAGACGACATTGGATCCCTGACAAATGGTATTATTCACCGCATTGCTAGTAACTGATGTTGGACCGCATGCTGGATTAACAGTGATGGTTCTGCTCACACAAAGTGTGGTGTTGCATGTGCCTTCTGCTCGAACAAAATAGGTTGTAGTGGTCGTTGGCGATACAACTATTGAATTGCCTGCGCCAACATAAACACCGCCGCAACTGCCACTGTACCATTTCCAAATTCCACCAGTTCCAAGTGAACCACCCACCACGTTGAGCGTAACAGAGTTACCTACAACGATAGTAGATAAAGTTGAATTTATCGACGTCGCTGAAACACTCGGCGTGTTGATAGTGAGCACAAGCGTAACAGTGCTGTCGCAGCCAGCAGCATTTGTTGTAACGTAGTTGTATGTTCCAGAGCTGGTGTATGTCTGGCCATTCCATGGATAGCTGCTACAAGCTGAAGCACTCACTTGAGCCGATGTAGGCTGCTTGATTGTGAGATGCAAGGTTACAGTGGAGTCACAACCTGCGGCATTCACAAATTGCTGAGTGTAATCACCTGAGGCATTGTATGAAACTCCATTCCATGTATAGCTTGCACATGCTTCTTCATTGAAAGATGTGTTACTACTTTCGTTAATTGTCAACTCAATGGCATAGGCAATGTTGCAGTTGTTTTCGCTCGTGTAATACTCATAGTTACCTGATACAGTGTATACTTCACCAAACCACTCATACTGATCACAAGCGGTTACTTCAACTACCTCAGGGCAGATGGTAACTACATCGATAACTTGGACAGAAGTTTGGTTCAGGCATTCGTCGATAGCTGTCCAGGTGTTGATAACCAACTGTTGTTGTGGGCAATCGCCTGGAGCAATCGTGCTAGTGAAATTGACTTGAACATCGGAATCACATAGGTCGCTAGCTTGCGCTGAAACAGGCGCTGTGTAAGCTTCACCGCAGACGAATGTCCTCGGTTCAGGAACGAAATCAAATACCGGCGGAACATTATCTAGAACTGTAATGAACTGCGTAGCATAAGCAGCATTGCCGCACTGATCTGTGAAGGTGTAGCTGCGCTCAATAATGCCTGAGCAACCGCCTGAGTATACAACATCGGTGTATTCCATGGTAACCTGACTGCATGCATCTGATGCGGTTGGTGCCAGCATTGCATCGCTCTGATCGCAATAAACAGTGACTTCAATATTGTATTCGTCAACAATAGGAGGTGTTGTGTCTGTGGTTGTAATACTAGTTGATGCGCTTGTTGAGTTACCACATTGGTCAGTCGCAGTCCAAGTGTACGTCTGTATGACATAGCAATCTGTAATTGAAGTGACGAGTGTTGAGTCAATGCTTAATTCAACACTGCAATTATCTGCAAATACAGGTGGATTTATGTTTGTATTAACGCCACCTGAAATGCACATTGTAACATCATCAATGAAGTTTCCAACCGATGGTCCGCCTGCTGTATTAACTGCATTGAATCGCAATGAGTAGTTGGTGTTAGTGTTATTCGGGAAAGTGTAAGAAACCGAGTTGATATTCCACTGCGAGGTACCAGCAGAGAAAGTTCCGAGGGACGTGAATGGGCCGTCCACTGGACCTACTTCTAGGCTCATAATATCAACACCAGCGCGTCCACGATGGGCGAATGAAATATCCACTGTTGCACCAGGAATAGCTGTAAAGTTTTGATACACCGTTGAAGGAGATACGGAATTCAATTCGATAAATTGAAGCCCTGAGTACGATGGAACACCAGAGAATCCGCTGCCCCATACTTCAATAATGTTTCCAGAGCCGATAGCCATCCAACATGGTACAGCGGACTGATCGATGTACGTCCAATTGCCTGGATTTACAATTTGATTGTCTTCGAAATCAGCATTGCAAAGCAAATCGCAGGATGATGAAGGGTTGCCACATTCGATACTAATATCATTAGTTCGACTCACCACAATAGGTGCCTCAGTGTCTGCAACCGTGATGGTTTGTGAGACGGGTGCCGATTCATTACCATATTCATCTACAGCCTTCCAAGTGATGGTGCGGCTATAGGAACCTGGGCACGATCCTTCTGTCGTAATATCAGATACTTCCACTACAGTTACTTCACCGCACGTATCCTCTGCGGTTGGAGCAGTGAATTCAGGTGTCGCAGGACACTCGATTATTGCATCGGCTCCTGGTGCTGAAATGGTTGGAATGGTGGTGTCTGAGACGGTGATATCCCATTCGCATGTCGCATTATTAAAGTTGGCGACCTCATAACATGCCAGCTCTGGCTGAGCAGGTTGTTCACCAGTCACATCCCAAGAGCAGGTTGCATTGTTGAATGTGGCAATCTCCCAACAAGCAATGGTAGGTTGTGATGGCTTAGGCGTGATGGTAAGGTTAAGTATTTCGGTATTACATTCCGTTACTTTGGTATAAACACCAGAGCTATAATAAGTTGTGCCATTTGCCGCCCAAGTATATAATTCACAAGCAGATTCTGTTGTGGTATTTGAGGTGCTTGGCGCAATGGTTAATACCAATGTTGAGGTATTGCAGCACGACGCAGCACTAACGCTACCCGAACAGCCAATAAATGCTGGTGCTATGGCTTGACCGTTATTGGTTTCAATTCCGTTAGCATCACAAAGCGAGGTGGTTCCCTCTAAACGACCTGATGAGTTGATTAAGCTCGACATTGTAACACTCAATCGGCTCAAGCCTGAACCTACTCCGCGGAATGTACCATCCAAAATCAAATTCTTTGTTGACACTGTTTTTCCAGCTGCAGTTTCGAATGTGCTTCCGCCATTTAAGCGAAGCATCTGCTGAACTGCAACACTACCCTCGTTCACAACGCTTGAATTGTTGATGAATTCATTTCCAATAGTGAGCGTACATGTGTTCTTGAATGAAGCGCCTCCATTGTTTTGTAGGCGATTTCCGATAGCAAGTGTACCGCGGTTCTCAGAAATATTGCTGTTGTTGTGGTTGTTTACCGATGCGGTCGCATAATTGTAAAATTTACCACCTGAGTTTACATTGAAATCGGCAGAACAAGTCATCGTTCCATAATTCTGAATTTCACCGCTAAAACCAACGCTATTATTCAAGGTGAGCGATCCGTAATTTTTAATTACGGCATTGGTTGGAAGATTCAGATTGTTCAATAGCAAGGATCCATTTACAATCAAAGTAAACGCAGCGCCATTGGTATTCATATTGATGTTTTGTGGAGTAGCGCTTCCGCAAATCACCAATGTTCCTCCGCTTATAGTGA
>JAIYCK010000205.1 GCA_027488055.1 Flavobacteriales bacterium
AACGGTGATGGCACATTTTCGGATGTAACCTCTATCGCAGGAGTAGGAGATGGTGAGACATATACATTTTTAGGTATTTGGATGAATGTGAATGATGACCTTTGGCCTGATTTGTTTATCAGTAATGATCGTTTTGAGTCTGAAAACAGCCTTTATCTAAACAATGGCGATGGCACTTTTGCAGATATTTCTGATTCCGCTCAGATTAATTACGCCATTCTTTCGATGGGCGTGGCTGCGGATGACTTCGATAACGATGGTGACGATGATCTCTATGTGGCCAACTGGAATGATAATTTGATGTTGCGAAATGACAATGGGGTATTCAATAATATAGCATCCATCAATGGAACGGATATCAATCGATTCTCATGGGGCACTTCGTTTTTTGATTGCGATAATGATGGTTGGAAGGATTTATATGTGGCCACAGCGACCCATTTCACAGGGTCTGGACAGGACCAATTATTGCGAAATGATTCAACTTCATTTAATAATATTACGATTTCGAGCGGATTTGGCGCTGATAGTGAAGTGAGCTTTGGCAACGCGGTGGCTGATTTAAACCACGATGGCGCTTTGGACATTGTCACCTTGGATCTCACTCCCTCTTTTAGTTCAGTGTGGATCAACTCACCTCCGTCGGAGAATTGGATTCAAATCGGATTGCAAGGATCCGTAAGCAATCATGATGGTGTTGGGGCTAAACTAATATGTTACACGGGCAATTTGATTCAGACCAATGTCGTACGATGCGGTGAATCCTTTTTATCCCAAAATAGTTTTGTGGAGCACTTTGGTCTCGGTCAGTTTGATTTTGCAGATTCATTGAAAGTCTTATGGCCTTCGGGTATAGTGGATACATGGTACAATGTGGTGGCTAACCAATTCGTGCATTTGCATGAGGGGCAGGGATTTAGGGCTGAAATAGCGGCATTAGATGCTACCACAATATGTCAAAATGATTCCGCATGCATGTATTTAGTCAATGATGGACTTACCCTCTTGGAATGGTCCAACGGCATTTTGACTGATACTCTTTTAACCCATCAGGCGGGTAGTTATGCAGCTTTTGTGACGGATTCACATGAAAATATGTTTATGACTAATTGGTTAGAAATTGTTCATTGGCCTATGGTCCAACTTGAAGCCGTTATTAATCCATCCCTATGCGCAGGTGATTCCAGCTTTATTGAGTTCATTGCAGAACAAGACCTGATGTATTATTGGCTGGATGGTGAGGCCGTACTAATGAACCTGGAATATGCTGTTTCTGCAGGCGAACATACTTTACAATGGATCGATGTCCATGGATGCATAAATGATCGTATCATTGAAATAGAAGAGCCGTCAGAACTTGAGTTTAACGTGATTATAGAACCCATTTCGTGCGCGGGGTCAACAGATGGTGCTATATTAACCGAAGTCAGCGGCGGAACAGCCCCTTACAGTTGGTTATCAGGAATGACCAATTGGAGTGGTTTGGCAACCGGAAATTATGAAATATTGATTCAAGATGCACATGGGTGCGAAATACATGAATCGATCGAATTGACGGATCCAAATCCCATTATCATCAATTTGGATTGGATTGCACCAACATGCAGTGGATTGGATAACGGAAGTGTGAATTATTCGATTGAAGGTGGAATGGGCGATATAGAAGTGACCACCTCTTGGAACAACGAGGATGAGTTAAATCCAGGTTGGCATGCGCTGCTGGTGACCGATGCAATGGGATGTGAAGCGATGTATGAATTCGAAGTTGTGGCGCCCTTGCCGCTCTCGTTGAATTTGGAATTGACACCAGCGGCGGAAAATTCCGCCAATGGCTCAGCCTTGGCAGATGTCTTCGGAGGCACGCCACCTTATGCGTATTGGTGGAGCAGTGGAACCGGAAATTTCAGTGAATCTATGAATCTCATTCCTGATGCATATACGTTGCAGGTATTTGACAGCCAAGGTTGTAATTTGGATACCACATTTACGATTGAATCCACTGTGCATGTGCTAGAGCAGGATGCGAGAAGTGAATTGGTGTTTCCCAATCCTGCGATTGACATAGTTCACGTTCCTTCAAAGGTTCAATTAATCCAATTAATCGATGAAAAGGGTTGTCGTATTCCGTTGGATTTGCTGAATACGAATACAGTGAACGTGCGGAAGCTACCTGCAGGAAACTATATTTTCACAATGCTTTTGCCTTCTGGTGAGTACATTGCTATCCGTTGGACGAAGATTGACCATTGAGGCATGTCAATGTAATATTTTTGTGTCAATGAATAATTCGATGAAATGGGAGGTGGTTGCTTTGAGCTTGCACCTATGTGCAATTACGCTTCACCTGAATTTTGTTTCCTGGGCTCATATTTTGGTTTGGTTCACTTTTACGATCAATCTCATCTATTGGATCATGTCGCTTGTGTCTTCCCTCGCAAGGCGAGAGCTTCATCAAGCATCAGATGGGAATAAGGGACTACAAATGACTTGGAGGATCTCTACAGTCACTGCTACCATAGGCTTACTTTTTACTAT
>JAIYCK010000223.1 GCA_027488055.1 Flavobacteriales bacterium
AAAAAAGTATTTTGGATCATTGTTGTTTTGCTTGTTGGCGTCGGTGCCGCCGTGTGGTGGTTTGTGCGCAAAGACAATAATATGTACCGCTTGGTGCCCAAGGATGCACACATCGTCATGTCCTTGAGCATTCCTGCGCTATTAAGCGAGATTTCGTTGGATGAACTCAAAGATCTCAATCTGATGGACAAGATCCAGGGTGAGTTGAAAGGCATGCGCGATACAGCGGCTTTCGAGCGGATCAAAGCACTCAAAGAATCAGGGTCCAATTTTGGGGTGGATCTGCTCTCGGATGTGGTTTTATTCAAATCGAAGTATGAGGGCTTAGACTTTTATGGGTTTGTCTTCGATATTGCGGATCCAGCAGAGTTCCGCAAAGTATTGACGGCGCTTGATCCAGGTTTTATCATCGATATGAAAGCCAATTACTCGGTGATGGATTTGTCGGAAGGCACCTTTTTGGCTTGGAACAAACGCGGAGGAATCATCGTGAGGAACGATTACAATTACGCGTATGCTAAACGCATTATTCGATCCAATTTTATCGTCGAAACCTTTAGCCGAGGCGAGGATAAAAGTATCATTTCATTGCCGGCTTTTCAGACCAATCGCAATCCAGATTATTTGGTGAGTCTCTTTGTCAATTATGAGGCAATGGATACTTCCAAAGTCCGCGATTTCGACAATGATGAGATGCTGGTGGCGCCTGACAAGGTATTTTCGAAAGCTATGTTGGGCAAATCGTATTTTGCGGGCGGCTTGAAGCACCAAAATCAGACGCTCATTATGGATGGCAAAATCATGTCGTTCGAAACAGGCGCAGCCCCATTCTCTGCTTATACCGGGCGTGGCATATCCGAGGCGCATGCGAAGTGCATAGCCAATGCGGATCCCATTTGTGTGATGGGGTGTGCCGCTCGTCAAACAAGTGTCTTGGACTCGCTTGTTGCTGGATCGGAAATAAAAAATTATTGGGCTGACATTGAAAATGCGCTGGGTTGGGATGAGACGGCCTTCAAGTCCATATTGAGCTCTGAATTTTCATTTGCTTTTCACGGGGTGTCGAGATTGCCTTTCGATCCAGAAACTGATATCGCTCCCTATGATCGGTCGCTCATGGGTATGGATGAAAATGGAGAAATGTATACCAAAGCCATGACCTTTTCAGCGCATCTGGTCAACTCCGATAAGGCTTTGCTTCGCGGCACAATGGATGCTTTGGTGGCCAAAAACCCAATGGTAGAAGCACTTGATGAGGGTTGGTTTTTTATGATTGGGGACTTCAGAGTGCACATTGTCGAAACGCCTATTGGCTTGTGCATAACAAATCATACAGGTTTGATCGATGGATTCAAACAAGGCTCCATCGGGACCTTGAGCGATCCGATCATGAACGGATTGATCCAAAATCAAGTATTTGGATTTCTCAATGTAAGTCCGACTACATTCAATGAAGATACAAAGGGTTTGATGGAAAAGTACTTGGGGGAAGAACCGTCTGGCAATGTGTTTTTCAGTCAATTTGAAAATCTCACTACCACTTTTAATGAGGGGCGCATGGAGTTGCGCATCAAATTGAAACAAGGGGAAGAAAAGTTGATCAATCGCATCATTGGGATCTTCAATGAAATCAAAAATCCTGCGGTGAGTTAATGTCCCAAGAAATCGAAATAGTCAATGTCTGCCCGGCGTTCTTTACTTCGGTTGAAAATAGGCAAAGCGATGTGTGGGGGCAACGTCTGAACTTGCTTTCCGGGCGTACCTATGCCATCAGCGCAGCCTCGGGCAAAGGGAAGTCTACCTTGCTCAACATGATATTTGGGGTGCGTGCCATCCCCAATGGAGATGTAATCATCCACAACCGTTCTAGTAAAACTTTCTCTGCAGAGGATCGCAGTGTGTTGCGTTCGCGTTGGTGTAGCATGGTGTTTCAAGACATGCAATTGTTTCAGCACCTTACAGCACGCGAGAATTTGGAACTCAAAAATCAGCTAAGTGAAACACCAAGAATCGAGGAAATCCAAGACTGGTGCAAGCTATTGGAGGTGGATGCTTTTTTGGATCGCCCCTGTGGACAATTGTCATTGGGTCAACAACAACGCATTGCCATTGTGAGGGCCTTGTTGCAGCCTTTCGAATGGCTACTATTGGACGAACCAACGAGTCACTTGGATGAGCAGAATGCCAAAAGGGCCATGGATTTGATCAAGGAGGAATGCACCAAGCGCTCGGCGGGTTGTCTTGTCACAACCTTGGAATCAAAACCACTTTTTCACTACGATCATCTGCTCTATTGTTGACATGCGCAAAGCCTTACAACAACATATTTCACTTTGGCAAATTTGCATGGTATTGTTTGCCTCCACTTTGGGTATGGTATGCCTTGGGCTGCCTATGATGTTGTTCAAGGATGCAAGCCAATTGGTCCAACACGAGCACAGGCTATTTGACGATGCCTTCTTGGTACTCAATAAACGCGTGACGATGTTCAATACCATCGGCTTGGGAAGCGTGGGTTTCAATCCGCAGGAGATCGATAGCTTGAGTCATATCAAGGGCATACAAAAGGTGGGCACTTTTGACCACAATGCCTTTCAAATTTGGGCCGAGGCGGATTTTGGAGGAGCCAATGTGGTGCGCACGGAGTTGTTTCTCGAAGGGGTAGACGATGAATTCATCGATCAGCCCCCTGCAGGTTGGTACTGGAGCGAAGGTCAATCCGAAGTACCTATCATGGTGCCTACGGATTATCTAGCGCTTTATAATTTCGGGTTTGCTCCCGGTCAAAATTTGCCCGGTATTTCCAAGGATTTGGCGAAACAATCGAAGTTTACATTGTATGTGTCGGGTCAGGGCAAGCAAATGCAATTCGAGGGCAGGATTGCGGGTTTCAGCGATCGCATCGAAACGATATTGGCACCAAAATCATTCCTGCAATGGGCCAATCAATACTTTGCTTCTGAGTCCAAACAACGCCCCAAAAGGGTGATCGTGAAGGCCAATGAATCCATCGCTTTGCAGCAAGAAATGAGCGCTCGCGGATATGAAACCAATAAAGAGAAATTGCAATCAGTGCGCTTTCAACAATTGGTAAGGCAAGTGATGGGCGCAGCCTATGGATTGGGTATTTGCATGGTGCTACTGGCGATTGGGAGTTTTATTTTATTTTCCAACTTGCTTATCACACGCTCACGCGAGCGGATCCAAACGCTTTTTTTATTGGGCTATAGTCGGAAAAAGCTGGCGTACTTAATGGCCCGAAAGGTTTTGATCTTCCCGATTGTATCCTTGCTGGTCGCATTGCCTGTGGCGGCCTGGCTGCGATGGAACATTATACAAGATGTGCGCGTTTTTATTGGCGAAGTATCTGCGTGGCCCTCAGCAAGCGCGATCTTGGGCATGCTTTGCTTGCTCGCAGTCTATTTGACGGTGGCTGTGTTCGACCTGTGGCGGCAATTGACGCGCATCGAGCGGCCTCATTGATCACCTATTCCTCCATTCACTCAGTCAACAGAGGCGTGTCAAAACTCTTTGTATTCTATACGATTTGATGCAACATGGCGTTCTAATTTGCAAAGGGGCACCTTCTTTGGTGTCAATGAGAAGTGAAGACGTTACAAATCATTAAAAAAATAGCCATTTGGACTGGGTCGCTGCTTTTAGTAGCTGTGATTGGGTTATATATCGTGTTGCGTTATTACGAAGACGAAGTGGTGGCCTATGCCTTTGAAAAATCCAAGGATGTATTCACTCGTCCGGTCCAGATCAACGACATTGATCTCGCGTTTTGGCACACCTTCCCCAATGCATCATTGCATCTCAGTGAAGTGCACATCCCCGATTCTTTTGATGCCAAAGACACGTTGTTGTTTGCATCGGATGTCTATCTAGAATTCAACCTCTTCGACCTGTTCAATGCGCATTATGAGTTGCTGGAATTGGAAATTGAACAGGCAACCGCCAAAGTGAAATTCAACAAAGCGGGGGAAGACAATTTTCATTTTTGGAAGGCGTCGGGCGACACCTCCGATTTTAACGTTGCACTGGAGGAGGTGCTATTGAAGGATGTTCACTTCGTATACCGCGACGAAAAGGCACGCAAAGAGCTCCAATTATTTACATCCAAGACCATTGCCAAAGGCGATCTCTCGCAGGAGCAATGTGAGTTGAACTTGCAAACAGAATCCATTTTGAAGCAATGGTGGAGCAACGATCAAACACTTTGGAGTGATCAAGCGTTGACCTGCGATGCAAAGATTCAGGTGAATTATACCGAGCAGATGTACCAGTTTCAAGACGCATCGATTGGCTTAGGTGATCTCCATGCCATGATCAATGGCGTGATTCATTCCAAAAAGGACCCTTATTTTGATCTGACCTTGACGGGTGATGATATTCAATTGGAGCAGGTGTTTTCCCTGTTACCGGCTGATTTACGACAATCCATGGATCAATACCAGGCCAAGGGCGAAGTGCAATTAGCGGCTTCATACAAGGGCACCTACAGCAAAAAATGCACACCTCAATTGCGGGTCGATCTGACCATGAATGATGGATCTTTGCAATCACCAGATGGGGAGGTTCAGCTTACACAGATGGCCATGCAGTCCATGGTGCAATCGGCTCCCGATGGCTGGCACATCGAAATCGCTCGTTGCCAGGCTAATTTGGCGGGAGGCCAAATACAACTATCGGGTGAAATCAATGCCGCTGATCAAACCGAATTGGATATGGCCATTCAAGCCAATGCCGCCGCCAGCGATTTGCAGCATTTTTTCAATCTCGATACTTTGGAAATTTGCAGTGGCGAGATCAAGATGGAACTGCAAAGCAAAGGCGTGCTGAAATGGGCTGCAGGTGACTCACTCATCGACTTCACCGCCTTGCAGAATACAGGCCAAGCCACCTGGAGCAATGGCGAAATGAAACTCAAAAATTCCAATAGGCATTTCACTGGACTTCAAGCGGCCATCCAATTGGACAATGCCAATGCCCATGTCAAAGGCTTCAACGGTGTGGTCAACGGATGTGATTTTTCGATCAATGGATCATTCAAAAACCTGGTGCCATTTCTCATCGATGACCAGCAACGACTCCTCATTGAAGCGAATTTGTATAGTCAGTTGATGGATTTCAATCAACTCTTGGAGGTGGCCAATGGTTCGGAGGAAGCGTATGAACTGAACCTGCCAAAAAGAGTCGATTTCGCGTTCAATTCACATATCAAGAAATTTGTTTTTCGACAGTTTTATGCAGACGAGATGCGCTGCGTAGCAAACTTACGAGAGGGTCGATTCTTTGTAGACCCGTTGAGTTTTATGACGGCTGGTGGTCAACTTAGCGCACAACTCAGTCTCCAACAAACGGCTCAGAGTACCTATTACGTCAATTGTTTGGCGAACATAGAGCGCATGGATATTTCTGAATTGTTTAGGGAGTTTGAGAACTTCGATCAAAGCTTCATTCAAGATCGCCACCTGAAAGGCAAGGCCAACGCGATGGTACAATTTCAAGCTCCCATTTCTGCGGCGTTGGACGTGAGTTATCGGGATCTCTATAGCGTGATTGATCTTAAAATTGCTGATGGACAGCTCATCGGATTGGAAAGTTTGCAAGAAATAGCCACCTACATTCGCAGTAATAAATGGATAGCGCCTTTTGTAGATGAAGATCAATTTGCTGAGAAACTGCGCGATATAAAATTCTCGACCTTGGAGAATACCATTGAAATAAAAGACGAAGTGATTGCGATTCCCATAATGGATATCCGAAGTTCGGCCATGGATATTTCGATTAGTGGGAAGCACCAATTCAACAATGAAATTTTTTACTCCTTGGGTTTTAACGTCCGCGATATCTTGATCCGAAAGCAAAAGGATTGGCAAGAACAAGACGATGGATTGGGCAAACAAATTTTTGTGTACATGAGCGGAACGACCGATAATCCGCAGTTTGGAATGGACAAAGAGGCCAGTCGATCGGATCGAAAAGAGGAGTTGCAACAAGAGAAACAGAACATGAAGGCGCTGTTGAAGGAGGAGTTTGGTCTTTTCAAAAGGGACAATCAAGTGGGCGCATTCAAAGAAGCGCAAACCCCGAAGGAAACTACCACGACCATTCAATGGGACGGCTTCGATCCTCCTGCGCAGGACGATGAACTTTCACCTGCTCCTGACAAAAGACCCAAGGAGAAACAGTCTCCACCGCCCGCTGATACCAAACCTAAAAAAACGCGTAAATGGCTGCAGGAAAAGGAATAAATGAAAGTCCGATCCCTGCGGATTTTATCAACCGAATGAATGTTCGGTATGGCGAAGCAGAGTGTAATAATCTGTGCGCTGGATTGATGGCCGATCCCAGTGTGTCCGTGCAGCTCAATCCCATCAAACACAGTGATCGTTTTACACAAGATGCAGTGGTGCCATGGTATCCCAATGGTAGACTGCTCGCCGCACGTCCCGCATTTACCTTGGATCCGCTCTACCATGCTGGCGCCTATTATTCGCAGGAATCCTCCTCCATGTTTCTGGCGTATGCCTTGCAATCATTGGATATGCCGGATGCCGATGACCTGAGGGCCTTGGATCTGTGCGCGGCACCAGGAGGTAAATCGCTGCTCCTCGCACATTTTCTTCGTCAGCGGGGTGTGGTGATTTGCAATGAGGTCAATAAGCAACGCAATTCGGTATTGATCGAGAACTTGACCAAAAGTGGCTGCCACAATTATGCAGTCGCGTCGGCCTCCGCAGAGGCATGGGGTCAAATGCCTGGATACTTTGACGTCGTGTTGGTGGATGCGCCATGCAGTGGAGAGGGCATGTTTCGCAAGGACATGCAAGCGCGCACAGAATGGTCCTTGGCCAATGTGGAAATGTGTGCCAGTCGCCAGCGTGAAATTCTCGAGAAGGTGCTGCCAGCCATCAAGCCGGGCGGTTATTTGATATATAGTACCTGCACTTTTGCTCCCCAAGAGAACGAGGATATCGTGCAGTTTTTGATCGATGACTATCAAATGGAACCCATCGATCTGCAGCCTCCAGCGGAATGGCAGATCGACGAAGTGGGAACGGACCATCTGCTCGGATATCGATTTTGGCCGCACCGTACACCGGGTGAAGGTTTGTTTATGACCGTTTTGCGAGCGCCTCAATCGGGACAGATGTTTCATCGTATCAAACCAAAACCTCTCTTTCAATTGGCCGACAAGCGCACACTGCCGATCATACGTTCTTTTGTGGAAGTCGCCGAGGCGGTAATGGATGGCCGCGGGGTCTACCATGCATCACCTCTGTCGCTGGACGAGCTGAATCATTGGGCGCACTTTGTCTATTTTACTGCTCCGGGCTGTGTCTTGGGCGAGGTAAAGCGAACGGATTTCATCCCAGACGCTGCCTTGGCATTGGTTTCGGAGTTTCAACTGCATGTGGATAGGATCCCTCTTTCTCAGGAAGAGGCCTTGTCGTATTTACGCGGCGAATCGCTGGAATTGCCAGAGGGTCAAGGTTGGGCGCTGGTCACCCACGAAGGACTGGGCTTGGGCTGGGTCAAACGCATGGGTCAAAGAAGCAATAACTACTATCCCAAAGAGTGGCGCATTCGAATGCGTTGATAGCTGCACGAGGACTGGATAGTGGTGATGCGTTATCTTTGGGGCGAAATAGTGAATATGACTTCGGAAAAACAACAACGATACGACATTGCGTACATGAAAATGGCCATTGAATGGGCCGCATTGTCGCATTGTACGCGCAAAAAAGTGGGTGCCCTCTTGGTCAAGGATGGAATGATCATCAGCGATGGCTACAATGGAACGCCCAGTGGTTTTTCCAACGAGTGCGAGGATGAGCAGGGCGAAACACATTGGTATGTATTGCATGCAGAAGCCAACGCCATTCTGAAAGTCGCCCGCTCCACCAACAATGCCAAGGATTGTACGTTGTATATCACCTTATCGCCATGCAAAGAATGTTGCAAATTGATTTTGCAGAGTGGCATTCACCGCATCGTCTATCACCAAGCGTACAAAGATCCCACGGGACTTCGCTTCCTTGAACAGGCGGGTATCGAAATCGTAGCTCTTGAAATCGATTAAATAACCAGGCTTTCGAACATTTTGTAGCTTTTAACGCGATAGATTGAAAAATTTACCGTGAGGCCCATCCACTTCTGCCCTCGAATGTGTAATTTGCGGGCACGCAGCGGCAGTAACTACCATCCATATTGGTATACAACTCTGCCACCGGCGCAATGCGACACGAATGAACGATGAAAAATTAGTCACCACCGATAGTGGTGAAGTTAAAACACAACGCACAGGCCATACCCCGTCTCCTTTGCAACCTATTTTTTATGCAGGAGTATTGATCATTGGGATGTTCATTGGCACCAATTTGGGCGACAAGAATATTCTGCAGGTGAAGACGGCCCGCGATGAGAATCCGAATAAACTTGTAAGCTTGATTGATTATATCGAGGACAACTATGTGGATAGCGTGGATAAGCGCAAACTCATTGATGACGCCATTCGCAGTGTTTTACAAAACTTGGATCCGCACAGCTATTACATGACAGCGGAGGAAACCGCTGACGAGCAAGAAAAACTGCAGGGCAAGTTTGGCGGCGTCGGCGTGGAATTCATCATTCTGCGAGATACACTGATGGTGGTGAAAACCGTGAAAGATGGTCCAGCGATGAATTCAGGTGTGCGCGATGGCGATCGCATTGTGAAAATCGAAGGGGTCGAAATTTCAGGAAAATCTTTGAAGAGCGAGAAAGTGCAGAGCATGCTCAAAGGCGATCCGGGTACTGAAGTCAACATCACGGTATTCCGCCCCATGGAAGGCGCTTCCCAAGATATTAAGATCAAACGTGGAAGTATACCCATTGAGAGCTTACAGGCTTCCTTCATGGTCAATGATTCGGTGGGTTACATCAAACTCGACCGCTTTGCGCAAACTACCTACGTGGAATTCATGAAGGCCGCCACAGAGTTGGAAGGCAATGGGTGTAAGAAAATTATTTTTGACCTCCGATCCAACGGTGGTGGGTTGATGGATCAAGCTACCAAAATAGTGAGTGAATTCTTACCCGATGGCAAACGTATCCTATACACTGAAGGATTGCACAATGGCAAAGAGGAAGTTTATACTGAAAAGGACGGTAAGTTCCTAAATATGGGCTTGGTGGTATTGATCGATCAGAATTCTGCCAGCGCGAGTGAGATTGTGGCGGGTGCCTTGCAAGACTGGGATCGCTCCACCACCGTGGGCCGTCGGTCGTATGGTAAGGGACTTGTCCAACATGAAATGGAAATGGCCGATCGCAGTGCATTGCGACTGACGGTGGCTAGATATTACACACCTTCGGGTCGATGCGTTCAAAAACCCTATGGCGATAGCATTGCCTACCATGATGACTTCCACCAACGATTGGTGCGCGGCGAATTGACCGTGGCCGATAGCGTGCACTTCCCCGATTCGCTCAAGTACAAAACCGCTGCTGGCCGCACGGTGTATGGCGCTGGAGGAATTATGCCCGATATTTTTGTTCCGCTTGATAGCATCTATTTCTCTGGGTTGTTGAGCGATTTGGCTTACTCCAGTGTGATTCGCGATTATGCATTCAATTACATTGATGGCAATCGCAATGCATTGAAAAAATTCAAATCAGTGGATGCTTTTGTAAGTGACTTCGCAGTCACAGACGCGATGTTGAATAGCATGCTGGCGTTGGCGCAAAAGGAAAAAATCGAGGTGAAAAAATCGGTTTTGAATAAAGTTGCTCCGCAAATTAAATCCCGCATCAAAGCACAAATTGCTCGAAACTTATACGGCGACACTGCCATGTACAAGGTATTGCTGCAATCTGATCAGGACTTCAAAAAGGCGCAACAAGTGGCTACGCAGGGCATCCAAGCGGCTGCGCCTGCCACCAAAAGCAAGAAAAAATAGCTATGAGCCGACCGCTGTCGGAAACCAAAAAAACACGCGAAACGCTCTGCCGAGCAGAGCGATTGACGTTGAAAAGGCGGATTGATGAACTGATGTCTCAGGGCCAAGCCATCAAACAGCCTGGCATGACTGTGATCTTTAAATTCATGGAACTCCCCACGCCGTTTCCTGCGCAGGTAATGTTCAGTGCGTCCAAAAGAAATTACAAACGAAGCCATGATCGCAATCGAATCAAACGACTTATGCGAGAAGGCTATCGAAAGCAAAAGCATATTGTTTATAGCTTTTTTGAGAAGCATCAAACCCAATGTGCCCTGCTTTTTATTTTCACAGGCAGGCAACTGCCCAATCAAACGTATGTGCATGGTAAAATATTTGGCATGCTCAAACGTTTGACTGAAACACCGCCCATTCCAATTGCGAAACCATCTGATCATGATGAAAAAATACAACCCTAGTCAAATGACCAAGTCACACAAAAGAATTGCGAGCGTGCTCATCGCATTGCCCGTTGTGTTCTTATCTGCTCGTGTGGCGGATCATTATTTTGAAGTCTCCAAGAACATGGAGATTTTTACAGATATCTACAAGGAACTCAATATTTACTATGTAGACGATACCAAGCCGGGCGCCATGATGAAGGCTGGAATCGATGCCATGCTCCGCTCATTGGATCCCTACACGGTGTATTATCCCGAATCCAAAATCGAGGATGCCATGTTCATGCAAACCGGTCAATACGGTGGCATTGGCACCCTTGTCAATACGATCAACGGCAAAATCACGATTACGGAACCGTATCAAAATTATCCCGCTGCCAAAAATGGTTTGATGGCAGGCGATGTAGTCATCAAGGTGGATGGTGTGAACGTAGAAGGTAAAAATCACGAGGATATTTCAGATATGCTCACAGGTCAGCCGGGAAGTGCTGTAGCGATTACGATCATGCGCCCAGGCGAGAATGCACCACGCGTGATCAACCTCACACGCGAAGACATCAAAATCCCTGATGTACCTTACTTCGGTATGATCGATGCAGAAATGGGCTACATCAAATTGACGGGCTTTACACAAACCGCAAGCAGTGAAGTCAAATCGGCATTTCTTGAGCTAAAGAAAAAGAATATGAAACAGCTGGTGCTCGATCTGCGCGGGAATGGCGGTGGATTGATGAGAGAGGCCATCAGCATCGTCAACTTCTTTGTTCCAAAAGGCACGGAAGTAGTGCGCACCAAAGGGAAAATCGACGAATGGAATAAAACCTTTTATGCTACAGCCGAACCCATCGATACCCAAATCCCCGTGGTGGTCTTGGTGGATGGTATGTCGGCCTCCGCTTCCGAAATCGTGAGCGGAAGTCTGCAAGATCTCGATCGCGCGGTGGTAGTGGGAACAGAGAGTTATGGCAAAGGATTGGTCCAACAAACCAAGGATTTGGCCTACAATACCAAATTGAAATTGACCGTCGCCAAGTATTATACCCCCAGTGGTCGTTGCATCCAACGACTGGACTACTCGCACCGTGACAATGCGACGGGCAAAGTGAATGCGGTCGCAGATTCAGTCATTAAGAGTTTTAAAACCCGCGCTGGACGAGTGGTTTACGATGGACGAGGTATCAGCCCCGATCGTTTGGTGACCGAAGACAATCCAGCCCATGTGCTCGTGGCTTTGGCTGACAATTGGGTGGCCTTCGATTGGGCCAATCAATACCGCAATCGACATGCGACCATCGATTCAGCCGATCGTTTTCGATTGTCGGACAAGGAATACGATGAGTTTGTGCAGTATGCCTTGA
>JAIYCK010000129.1 GCA_027488055.1 Flavobacteriales bacterium
CTGCGCTCAGGATGACAATGGCCGCAAAGGGGCGAGATGATACAAATAGTAAGGGCCGCCCTGCGGGCGGCCCTTACTATTTGTATTATTTGTAATGCTCGTTGCCGTTCTAGCATCAGAGCCATTTCATCTTATTTAGCACCTTTGATCTTCACGGTCAAGATGACCTCGTCGTTGATCATGTCGTTGCCCAGGTTGTCGAAGAAGGTATCAGAACCATAACGTACATCGAAATCTGCACGATTGAAGGTCAAGGCACCGCCCACTGAAACACCCGCATCGCCGTTCTTGGCAATGACCAAATTGGCTTTGGCTGGTTTGGTGATTCCTTTGATGGTCAATTCGCCATTGACTTCGTAATTTACATTGTCTTTTGCGGTAGCACTTTTCACGACAAATTTCGCTTCGGGATGCTTTTCAACACCAAAGAAATCATCGCTCTTAAGATGGCCTTCCAACTTCGTTTTGGACTCGCCGTTGAGATCCGTGTTGGACAATGAACGCATATCAATGATCATTTCACCACCGATGAGGTTGGCTCCATCCATTGAGATACTTCCTGATTTGAGCGCCATGGTACCGGTGTGTTTTTTACCACCCACCTTGGTTCCCATCCAACCGATGCTGCTTTCGCCCACTACCACTGCGTAGGCTCCTGAGGTAGCCTGTGGAATTTGACTATTCTCCACAAGTTTGATTTTAGTGGTAT
Organism: Flavobacteriales bacterium; assembly: GCA_027488055.1. Lineage (GTDB taxonomy): Bacteria > Bacteroidota > Bacteroidia > Flavobacteriales_D > Sanyastnellaceae > CANHSF01. Next base: position 710 of record JAIYCK010000129.1, read on the forward strand.
CACCATGTGCTACAAGACATTTTTGAAAATCACTTTCAAAATTGGCATCCTTCATGCGCAATTCCTTGCACTTCTCAAAATCGGCACTCGCCTTATCAGTCACAGTGGCGCAGCTGCACGCATCGTATGACTGAAGCGTGGTGGCAGCGGGTGAACTGCTATGCTCTCCGCAAGCCATAAGCAATGCGGCGAAACCCAAAACTAAAAAGATATTTTTCATTGTAACTAGCTAAATTATGATCATTATTTTGTCGGAGCAGGCGCATTCATGCGTGCCTTCTCTTCTGCGCTCAATGCGCGCACTTCTGCTTTCGTTGTTTTTTCCTCGCGGCCGTCGGCTAAACGAGAAGTTGTGGTGGTCGTCACACGCGCTTCTTCACCACCTGGTAAGGCGATTACTTCTACTACACTCGAAGTTGAAGTTTCGGTTGGCGCAACCACTTGCTCTTGCTGTGCAGTTGGTTTGTCGCCGTGTTTGTGACCAGCATTGTGGCCCAAGATTGGAGCCAATGTCAAACCTACCAAGCACGACAATTTGATCAAGATATTCATAGAAGGACCAGAAGTATCTTTGAAAGGATCACCTACTGTATCGCCTACTACTGCCGCTTTGTGCGGTTCTGATTTCTTATAGAACTTTTCGATTTTACCATTTACTTCGATGTCAACGCCTTTTTCAAAGGACTTCTTGGCATTGTCCCAAGCGCCGCCCGCGTTGTTTTGGAAAATAGCCCACAACACACCGCTCACGGTTACACCCGCCATGTAAGCACCCAACGCTTCAGCACCCATTACAAAACCAACGATGATTGGCGTTACGATGGTGATGATACCTGGCAACATCATTTCGCGAAGTGCCGCTTGCGTGGAGATTTCTACACATTTACCATATTCAGGTTTGCCCGTACCTTCGAGGATACCAGGAATTTCGCGGAACTGACGACGCACCTCATTCACCATTTGCATGGCCGCTTTACCTACTGAGTTCATGGCCAATGCAGAGAATACAACTGGAATCATACCACCGATGAACAAAGCAGCCAACACCTTCGCATCGAAGATATTGATACCGTTGATACCAGTGAACGTAACGTATGCTGCAAACAAGGCCAAAGCCGTCAAGGCTGCAGAAGCGATGGCAAATCCTTTACCTACTGCTGCAGTAGTATTTCCAACTGAGTCGAGGATATCTGTTTTTTCGCGCACATCGGCAGGAAGTTCAGACATTTCTGCTACCCCACCAGCATTATCGGCAATCGGTCCGAAAGCATCAATCGCCAATTGCATAGCAGTGTTGGCCATCATAGCAGAAGCAGCGATACCCACACCGTAGAAACCAGCCAAAGCATAAGCGCCCCAAATAGCACCTGCAAAAAGGATCACTGGTGTAGCTGTTGAAAGCATACCTGTACCCAAGCCAGCAATGATATTGGTGGCTGCACCTGTAGCAGACTTTTGAACGATGCCCATCACTGGTTTTCCGCCCAAGCCCGTATAGAATTCAGTGATCGATGAAATAGCTGCACCCACGAACATACCAATCAAGGTTGCATAAAATACGTTCATAGAAGTTGTTGTAGCGATGCCAAATTCACCATCGTTGAACACGCTGATGGACATGGAAGCCGGCAAACACATTTGAATAAAGAAATACGATGCAACCACCGACAAAAGGATTGAAATCCAGTTGCCCATGTTCAAGGCACGTTGTACTGTATTGGTATCCTGTTTTGCGCTTTCGCTGATTCTCACTGCATAACTTGCGATGATCGAAGCCAACAAACCAGCAGCTGCGATCAAAAGCGGCAACAAGATGGGACCAAGACCATTGAAAGGAATGCCCGCGAAACTGCCGCCATTGGCTGCCATGAAATC
>JAIYCK010000076.1 GCA_027488055.1 Flavobacteriales bacterium
CGTGGTTTTCGTGTATTTTCACAGTGTCGAAAAAGTGACATCCAATGATCGCTCCATCCGATATGCAGCGCTGCTGATCATCGCGTTATACACCACTGCTTTTGCGATCCGAAGAAAATGGACGATCATCGCCAATGTGTCCATCCTTTGCATCTTGTTGTGGGGACTCGAAGTTTTTTGCTTTATAAGCGAGGGTAGGCCAGGGGCTAAATTCAAAGATTTCAGTATGCCCAATTTACCCACGGATCACATCAGTCGGTTGGTGGGGGACATGCCCGAGCCGGATTCGATTTATACGGAAAACAAGATTGCCAATGGTGATACCCTTTTCACAGCGCGTTATACCATTGATGGATGGAGAACAAGGGTGACGCCTGGTCACGATGCATCACGTACCTCGTATGCCGCTTTTTTTGGATGTTCCATTGCCTTCGGATTCGGTGTGGATGATACTGCTACCTTTCCATATTATGTGCAGCAACGCTCCAATCGCTTCAACGCTTATAATTTTGCCACCAGCGGTCATGGCACCAATCATGTATTGGCCAAATTGCAGAATCTGCCTTTGAAAGAGCAAGTGCTTGAAACCGATGGAATAGGGGTGTACGTATTTTTTTGGGACCACATTTATCGCAGTTTAGCCACCATGGCAAGGCATACCGATTGGTTGCATCTCGCACCCAATTATGAAATGCAGGACGGGCATGTGGTGCGCAACAAAACATTCAAAGATGGTCGCCCCATTAGATCATGGTGGTATGAGCACCTCTACCAAGACAATATTGTCAAGCATTTCAAACTGGATTTGCCACTTACCTTGAGCGAAACCCATTTGAATTTAGTGGCCGAAATGATAGCCGAGGCCAAGAGGGAATATGCAAAGAAGTTCGGCAACGATCGATTTATCACAATCATCTATCCGAGCTACAATGAATTTGAGCAAGGTGATTTCCAATCGTTTCTAGCGCTGCTCAAAGCAAAAAACATCCAAACCATGGACTTGTCAGAACTCGTTCCATACGGCGGTGACCATACGCTGCTCGGCGATGCGCACCCCAATCCCCGCACCCATGCATTGGTGGCCACGGAGTTCTTGAGAAGGCTCGATGCAAATGAATTTGAGTGGTAGATCTTATCTGCCCAAGTTAAAGAACGACATCAGGCTTTCCTTTTTTTGTGCACTCACCGCAATATGCTGTCCATCCGACATAATCACCTCACCGCCCTTGCCTTTGTGGTATTTGGTGATGTGATGCAGGTTCACCAAATGACTTTTGTGCACGCGCAAAAAACCGGACTGACTCAGTAACTCTTCATAGAATTTAAGGGTGCGGCAGATCATCATCTTGGGTCGATTGGCAAAATGAAAGTCTGTGAAGTTATCATGCGCCTCGCACGATACGATTTCTTCGAGTTTCACCACTTCAAAACCCTCCATCAGTGGCAAAACCAACTTCTTTTGTTGCTCATTCAATACCTGGAAGTTTTCCAGTAAAACACGCGCATGTGGCTTTATCTGCTGGCTCTGAATACTAGAACGCACTTTGTCGACAGCTTGAATCAACTCATCAATACTCACAGGTTTCAGCAAGTAATAGGCCGCGCTGTAATTCAATGCCTGAATGGCATACTGATCAAAGGCAGTCACAAAAATGGTCTCAAATGGTTGTTCACCCACGGCCTCCAACAGGTCGAAACCGTTGCCCTGGGGCATCTCGACATCCAAAAAAATCAATTGGGGAGCAAATGTCTTGATAGCCGCAATGGCTTCTGTGACGTTCTCTGCCTCTCCCAAGATCTCCACATCGGGACAGTATTTTTGCAAATAACTCCGCAACACGTTGCGACTTGTTTTCTCATCATCGATGAGCATTGCCTTTATTTTCATGCGATGTCAGTTTTGGAATTCATGGGCAAAGTAAGCTCTACACGGGTGCCAGGATATTCAGGGTTTTCAAAGGCATTGGAAATATGCAATTGAATGGGGTAGTGGTACACCTCTTTGATCAAGCGTATGCGGGTTTGTGTATTGCGCATGGCAAGTGATTTCTGCTTTTTTTGATTGGTTGTTTTCAGCGCTTTGGATTGCTCCATGCCGATACCGTTGTCTGTAATGACGACATACAAATGTGCCGCGTCTCCGCTCACGTGCATCACCAATTCTCCTTTTTCGTGGCGATATCGCAAGCCATGCCAAATGGCATTTTCAATGTAAGGTTGTATCAGCATTGGGGGAATATCATAGAGGGTGGAATCAAATGCCGGGTCCACCTCAATGCGAAAATTAAAACGGTCTTCAAAACGGGCGTGTTCCAATTGAATATATAGTTGCAGCATTTCCAACTCTTCCTGAAAAGGAATAAAGGACTTGCGACTGTCATCCATGACCTGCCGCATCAATTTGGAAAAGGAGGTCAAATAGCGATTGGCAGATCGCTCATCATTGTTGCCAATGTATTCATTGACCGAGTTCAACGCGTTGAATATAAAATGAGGATTCATCTGGCCGGTCAAGGATTGCAGCGCTACCAATTTATCGGCCTTTTGCCTTGAACGTGTGAGCCGAATGAAGTAAAATCCACCAATGGCCAATGCCAACACACAAAAAGCCAAACCTCCGATCACCAAATTGCGATGAAAGACTTGCTGATCACTGATCGCATTCTCTTGTCGCAGCAACTCAATATTCTGCTCGCTGATTTCTCGATCCTTCTCCAGCAATTCGATGCGTTGCTCATTCTGAGTGAGATTGTCATTGATTTTCATCGAAAAATCCAATTGAAGTTGACGGATGCGATTGACACTGTCTTGATAGGCGACATATTTTTTGTAGTGCAACAGCGATTGCTTGTAATCCTTTTGTTCGTTGAAAGCTTCTGCCAGCATTTTGTAACTGGTCGCATTCTCTTGCATGACTTCCGCCTTGAATTCCATTGTACTCATATCTTGAGTGAATGTGGAAGCGTTGAGGGCAATGGCATCATTCATATAGGCCTCATTGGCTTCCACCATTTGTGTCGCTTCCACCAAGCGATCCGATTGAATATAAGCGTTGGCGATTTCTGCTTTTTCTTGCACCACGCCGATGGTATTTGAATTGTTTTGATTGAACGCGATGTTGCTGTTGCGATAAAAGAGTTCTGAATCCAAATTGCTCTGGAGGCGATAGGTC
>JAIYCK010000010.1 GCA_027488055.1 Flavobacteriales bacterium
CATTTTCAATTTCTGCCTCTGCACGTTGCAAGTACATTTGTTCCGCCTTGTAATCCAGTTTGCGAAGCTTTCCTTCATTCTTTTCATTCTCCATTTCCGCTTCAATCAAGAAAATCTCATCATTGATTTTCTGAACTTTATCGCGGTTGTTGAGTTTGTTGTTGGGGGTTTCATATTTCGCAAGAAGTTCCTCGAAAAGTGATGACTCATAAACAAATACAGATTCTTGCTCCACACGTGGTTTCAAAATTGTTTCTACCTTTTTGGTATCAGCTGTGAGGGCTGCGGTAGTATTCGATGCACTGACGGAAGCAGGTGCTGTTGCCGTTTTTTCGGGGGTCACGGCCGTCATATTCATTGCTACTGCAGCGCCATCGCCTGTAGGGGTAGAGGCACTGGTGGTCAATTGCAAATCTTTGAGATATGATTCCAATTTGTTGTTGGCCTTTTCTTGTTCTTGTTTGAGCATACCAAGCTCGGTGCGCATTTGAATCGCCTTGGCTTGGTCTGTTTCCAAATCCACGTTAGTTTGTTTGGATTTGATCAAGGAGCTTAGGTTGGCAATGTAGTTTTCAGTTACTGCAATCTGATCTTGCAATTTCGCATTGTATACTGCATTGCTTTCGATGATGGCTTTGTTGTCCAATTCATAAGCTCTTTGCACCAATGCCAAATCAGAAGGTTCTGAGATAAGTTTTTGTTGAGCAGCTTCTAAACGCGCATCCCGTGCTGCCAAATCCAAGATGGTCTTAGCATCTGATTGCACACCAATGCTTTGTGCTTGTTTCAAGCGCGCATCTGCAATCGTTATATTCAAGGATTGTCTGTACGCCAACATGGCCATGGCCTGGTCCACCGCGGTTCCATTGCCATTTGCTATTTCCGTGATTTTGGTAGCATAATCTGGCGCTATTTCCGTGTAAATATCACGAGCCTCTTCTTCAGTCAACACGGTAGGAGCTACCGGTGCGCCCGCCAACTGCATTTGCAGTTCATTGCGTTTGGTGTTCAACTGCAAAAGTTCTTGATTCTGCGCGACTGTAATATTGTTTTGGCGCTTCATCTGCTCATACTGAGCTATTTTACGATCTGTTTCTACAATGCTTTGAGCAACGAGCATGTGCTTGGCTGGCTGCAATGTGGGCGTGCTTGAAACCATCGCCAATGGAGCATCCAAAGAAGACATCGTGGATGCAGTATTGGAATTGTCAACCGCAGCGGCATCTCCGATAATAGGTGCATTCGGACTTTCCTGGCTATCCGCAGAAGCTAACGATGTTCTAGTTGCTACGCGGGCATTGGGGTTGGTTTGGATATCACCCAATAGCGCCAAGGTATTTTGATCGGTAACCTCAAGACTGGCCAAGCGATTGTCCATACCTTTTAGCTTCATGCCCAGTGCCAATCGTTCGGTATCTGAAAGTGATTCTGCAGGCGTGCTGATACCAAGTGTGTTCGTTGTAATGAGGTTTTGATAGACGGCCAAATCCACATCGGCATCGGCGAGTTTTGAACCAAGTGTTTTGATGTTGATTTGATGCGTTTTGATGTTTTTGCGCAACGCATCTAACTCACTTTTCTTATTGATGTAGGCAAATTCTGTAGCTACCTTATCCTTGTCTTTTTTAGCAGACTCCATGGCTGTTTGAGCTGCTTTCATTTCGTCTTTCAATTTCGTTTCTTGAGCGCGCATCTCCACGAGTTTATTTTCAGCGGTGCTAAGATTTTGCTCACTTGTGGCAACTTGTGCCATCAATTCGGCCTCATTTGCTTGCTGTGCTGTGGGGACGTCTTCCTTGCGGCGCTGTTTTTCATTGTTCAAAGTCTGCAAGGCCATGTCATAGTCTCCAGTTGTGATACTTTGACGCAAGGTTTTTTCTTGCTCTTCCAATTTCAAAGCGCGATCGTTCAAGGTCTTCACTTGCTTGTCCTCCATGTCTGCAGAGGTAAGGGCAGCTTCTGCCTCACGCTGTAATTCTTCCGCTTTGGTGGTCAAGGCCAAGCTGGCTTTGATCTTGGCAATGTCATCTTCAGTATTGAAGCCACTTGTTGAATTGCGCATGGCTTCCGCTTCTTTGAGGCTTTTTTCAGCCTCACTGTGCTTTTGAGCGGCAAACATTTGCGCATATTTCGAATGCTCAGCTGATTGTGCAGCCGATGCTCTGATGCGGGCAACCGAGTTTTTCATTTGATCGGCCACCACGGCAGGTGTTTCTGAATCAGCATAACCTGCAGCGAGGGCTACATTCCGTATGTCTTTGTCGCTTCCAGTGGCTGAGATAGTCGCTTCAGGTGTGGTTTGCACCTTTTCAGGCGTTGCATTCACATCCAGCTTAGCTTTACGGCGAAGCATTTCAGATGCTAGGTCAGAAAGATCTGTGTCGAGCGGAGTTTCGAAAAAATTAGTCACGATCAACTTCTCCTGTCCGCCTTCATTCACCAATTTCATTTCTTGGCGTAAAGCGACGGGTTTTTCGAATTTTGGGATCAGCATTCTTACCTCATGGATGGTAGGACTGTTGGAGGTTTTTACCTTCATAGTGTATTCACCACTGTGCTCCACAAATCCCAAATAGTCGCCGCTTGTGGCATTGGTTGTGCCGTCGCTAGTGATCTTGTTGGAGGTGTTGTCTACAATCTGGAAAGTAGCTTTCAATTCCTCAGCGTCAATCGCATTGGCATACAAGCCTTTGAGGTAAACCACTTGCATGGGTTGACTGGTGACCATCACATTGTACACGTGCAAGTGATCCAAATCACTGCTGCGTCCGCTGGCGAAATAGGCTCTTTGATTCAATGAATCGGCAATGTAGAATATGTCATCATCTGGCGTATTGATCGCAAAGTCCAAATTGATGGCCCTACCAAATGTGCCGGTATTGGGATCCAATTCAGCCTTGAAAATATCAAGACCGCCCATACTGTTATGGCCCTTACTGGAGAAATACAAGGTCTTGCCATCGCTGTGCATGAAGCAAAAATCCTCATCGTACTTGGAATTCACATCGCCTTTTACGGCTTGTACTTGGGTGTATTTACCATCCGGGGTCAATACGGCGGAATAAATATCGCGGCCAGCTTGACCGTCTTTACCTAAACTTGAGAAGTAGATGGTGCTGCTATTTCCGGGATAGTGAATGACACCCGGTGTTTTTGATTTTTTATCAAGATTCGATTTGAGCTCCTCGGGGACGGTGACAATTTTACCACCAATGCCATCGAGATTCATGTAACGGAAAAAGTTCTGTTTATCGCTTTCTGTTTTGCTGATCACCGTCACATCTTTCACATTGCTCAGCAGGTTGGTACCATAAATACACGTTTCGATATTGCGTTGCGCATCGGTTTTACTGCTCACCTTGGAATCAGCAGTTGCCATGAACTTTTCGTACGACTTAACGGCCTCTTTGAATTGATAATTAAGGTGATACGCCTTGCCCAAATAATACCATACCATCGGATCTTCTACCGATTTTTTGGTAGCGATATTCAAGAATTTGATGGCCTTGGTTTTGTCAGGGTCACTGAAAATAGCACAAGCTCCAAACTTGTAATTGTAATCTGGATGATTGGGATAGAGCGAAACCAACTGAGAATACAGCGGGTAAGCCTTCAAGAATTCACCTGAAGTAAAAAGAGCGTTAGCTTCTTTTTCCATTTGCTGCTCAGAACCTTTCTGGGCCAATAGAAGTGAAGAAGTCAACATGGCCCATAGGGCAAGAACCATTGTTGTTTTGCGTTTCATTCGCGTAGAGTGTCAAATTTTAAACATCACAGACCTAAAGATTCCTTTTCTTACAGCGATGATACGCTATCGTTCGAATCAAAACTTTGGGTTTTGGACGTTTTTACCACATGTCATTTTTCATAATCCAAGCGTAGTTCAATCCGCTTGGCTAATTTACAATGGTATGTGTTGAGAATCAGTTGTTTTCATCCAATTGATTGGTCAGCACTTACCACATCATGACTTTTCAACGCTGAGCGTATCGAAAGGGTTACATTATTGAGTCAATATCTTGGCGCCTATATCATGATTATCATTGTTTTACATTCGATTTTGGCGTTCCGATATGCACTTCTGAGAAATTGAATAGTGCCGTTGATCTTGATATTACCGGGCCTAATTTCCAAATTTTGAACTGTAACCTCATTTCCTCAAAGCGCAGGAAAGAACTAGTTAGAAAAAGGTGATTTTCAGCGGATGAAATAAAAAAGCCCGCATATGCGGGCTTTTAGCACAGGTATTTTAAATCAATTATTTAGCTGATTTTGGTTTCCAAGTCGATGCCATCTGAAGGGCGTTGTATAGGTTGACAACACCGCCAGTAGCACTTAGCTTTTTGAATTTGATTAGTTTAGTGTCATCGCCTGGCATTACAACTTCAGCTTTTTTGTATTTCACGCTGCTTTTCAGAATGATAGCCTTCACATCTTTAGCGGTTAGTTCAGGATAATAAGAGAATAA
>JAIYCK010000107.1 GCA_027488055.1 Flavobacteriales bacterium
TTCAAGCCAACGCATGCTCTTAGTGTCCAATGCTTCCATGACCTCCCCCAGCTGAGCCGTGGTTTTGATCAAGGTATCATGGTCATTGGTGCCACCGGCCAACAACGCTTCGAGTTCCAATTTGGTTTGCTCCAACTTCGGAATGTCCTTCTCCAATTGTTCGAACTCAAATTTTTCTTTGAAACTCATTTTCACTTTTGGCTTTTCCGCTTTGGCCGCCACTTCTTTTACCTCGGCTTTGCGCAATTCTGAGGCCTTGGCTTCATCCAACTCTTGCGCCAAACGGTATTCTCCATAACTTCCCAAAATATCCTTCACCTCGCCATCGCCTTGTAGGACGAGCATGTGATCCACGAGCTTGTCCATGAAATATCGATCGTGACTCACGATGAGCAAGCAGCCCGGATATTGCATCAAATACTCTTCAAGCGCAGCGAGTGTAAATACGTCGAGGTCATTGGTGGGCTCATCCAGAATCAAAAAATTTGGATTCTTCATCAACAACAAGAGCAACTGCAACCGTTTGCGTTCGCCTCCACTCAACCGCTCTACATAATTGAAATGCATGTTTTTCGGAAACATGAAGCGCTCCAACATCTGGGCCGCTGTAATGGTTTTTCCTTTGGTCAAAGGAATAAAGTCAGCAACCTCGCGGATCGCCTCAATCACCCTTTGCCCTTGTTTGAGCGGCATTCCACTTTGGGAGTAATGTCCAAACACAACCGTTTCGCCAATCACTACCTTGCCATTATCCGGCTCAATTTCATGGGTAATCAATTGTATGAAGGTGGACTTACCCGTGCCATTCTTACCAACCACACCTACTCGCTCGCCCGTCTTGAAAACGTAATCAAATCCATTGAGAATCGCTACTTGATCATAATGCTTGCGCACCTTGTGCATCTCCACAATTTTACTACCCAAACGATTGATATTGATTTCAAGCGCCAATTCATCCTGCTCAATTCGCTTGGACACCGTGGCTTTTAGCTCTTGGAAACTATCCATGCGGCTTTTACTTTTCACCGTGCGCGCACGGGGCATCTTGCGTGCCCATTCGAGCTCGCGCTTGAACAGGTTCATTTGTTTGTCGCGCGTAGATTCTTCCAATGCTTCACGCTCTCCTTTTTTCTCTAGGTAATAACTGAAGTTGCCCTTGTATTTGTAGATCTCGCCATTCTCAAGTTCCAAAATTTCATTGGTAATATTTTCTAAGAAATACCGATCGTGCGTTATCATGAATATCGTCATCGATGAACGAGTTAGAAACTCCTCAAGCCATTCGATCATGTCCAAATCCAAGTGATTGGTCGGCTCATCGAGCAAGAGCAAGTCAGGCTCTTCGATCAGCACCCGCGCCAAAGCGATTCGGCGCTGCTGACCTCCACTCAAGCGACCTACTTTTTGCTCCAAATCATGAATATCCAAGCCTCCTAAGATTTGTTTGGCCTTCGCCTCATACGACCAAGCTTGCGATTGATCCATCATGTCATTGGCTTCTTGCAACCCAACGCCAGTTGTCAAAGCCAATTCATACGCCTTGATTGCCCGTGTCATTTGATTATCGGCAGCGAACACATTTTCGATGATGCTTTTTTTCAGATCCAAGTCATGCTCTTGAGATAAATATCCCAATTGCACCTCCTTGTTATACACCACCAAGCCACTGTCTGGTGTATCCTTGCCCGTCAATATCTTAAAAAGAGTGGATTTACCAGCTCCGTTGCGAGCCACAAGAGCCACTTTTTGACCCTTTTCGATTCCAAAAGAGAGGTTCTCAAACAATACCTGGATTCCAAATGACTTGGCTAACTGCTCAACGGATAAATAATTCATGCGATAAAAATGTGTGCAAATATGGTGTACTATTGCGCTCTGCGCCTTCATTTATCGCTCTTTTCGACAATCAACTACCAACACATCCATTGCCAAAAGGACTATTTGGTCCTATCCAGTGGCAAAATGTATTTTATAACAAAGCGTTAAATAATTTTATAAAACTTTGTAGAACCAACTCTTCATCATTTCTTTGAATGCAGATATGACAACAACGATACTTATTAAATCATGGGATGAACTCACCCGTGATGACCTTTATGAGTTAATCCGCTTGCGGCTCGCCGTATTTGTGGTAGAACAAAACTGTCCTTACCAAGACGCTGACAACAAGGACAAAAAGAGCATTCATGTCTTGATGCGCGATGCAGAAGGGGAACTTGTAGGTTGTGCGAGACTCGTAAAGCCAGGTGTGTCCTACACAGAATGGAGCATTGGCCGAGTAGTCATTGCAGAAACCATCCGAAAGCAAGGCAAAGGGCAAGAGCTCATGCAAGCATGTCTAAAATATTTAAAAACACTGACCGAGTCCAGCCCCGTGCGCATCAGCGCCCAATATTATCTTTTGGATTTTTACACCCAAATTGGATTCAACGCACTGAGTGATATTTATTTAGAAGACAATATTCCGCACATCGAAATGCTTCTTAATAATTACGACAAAATCGTTGATTAAAATTAAAGTCATTTTTTTGGTTCGACACCCACGTGTCGGCATTTATTCCTTAGGTTTGATCAAACTAATCTAAATGCAAAATCAATTACACCATCTGCTCGACGCCATGGAGGGCCATTTGACCCGATGTTTCGAACTCGCGCACAGGCTGGATGCGCAACAATTCCATCAAGCGCCTGCGGAGGGCGAATGGAGTGTGTGCCAGGTATTTGAGCACATTGTGCAGAGCGAGACAGGCACTTTGGGGTATATGCTCAAAAAATCTTCCAGTGGCTGGGATGTGCTCGAAACAGAGCAAGCCGAGCATCAACAAAATGGAGATGCCTTGAGTCAGCGCCTGCAGTCCAACGAAAAGTACAAGGCGCCAGCCATTTTGCCGGAACCTCCCAACACCACGAGTTTGGCAAGCCTGGAGCACGAGTGGCCGCTTTTACGAGCACAACTAAAAGCCTTTTTTGAGGCAGTGCCACCTGAGCATTATGACAAACTCGTATTCAAGCAACCGTACGCAGGTATGATAAGCGCACCTCGCGCTGCGGCCTTCTTGAGCAACCACATCGCCCATCACATTCCACAAATCGAATCCATTATTCAACGCATCCAATCGTGAGAATATTAGGAAGCTATATACGTGATATCACCGCGCTCCAATGGTGTGCGATGCTCACAGCCTTTCTGATCCCGTGCTTCCGCAAAATGGTCGCGCTCGGCATCGCACTGATGGCGTTGGCTTGCATTGCAGAAGCGATGAAAAAAGGCCGCAGACTTTCCCTTCGTCTCAATGCATCGGCCTGGCTGATGCTGGCCATCTTTGCCTTGCACATTGTCGGTTTGAATTTCGCCGAGAGCATTGATCAAGGCATGAAAGAAATTGAGATCAAACTCAGCTATTTCATTTTTCCCCTTCTCTTGTTTTTTGGTTTTGCCACGAAACGCACGCAGAAAATACAGATCGCAGCGGCCTTTGTGTTGGGCTGTCTGCTGCGCATTCCTATCTCTCTCGCCGACGCGTGGACGCTCTATGCTGAAACAGGCAACATCAAGGCATGGAGTTACGAAATGCTCAGTGAGCCCTACCATCCGAGTTACATGGCCCTTTATCAAGGCTTCTCATTGCTACTGATGTTATGTTATTTTTACAATGAGCAGATCAGCCGTGGAAGACAAATTTTTGTGCTCACAGCGATGAGCTGTACCCTCATTTATATCAGTATGCTTGCCAGTCGTGCAGGCCTCATAAGCGCCGTGTTTTTCATTGTAATTGCGGGCCTGCTATTCTGGCATTCGGCTACCAATCGGTTGGAACGAATCTTTCTAACCGGCGCATGCCTGGTTGTATTGATTGCATCATCCTTGCTCTTGCCTACCACCTCTCAGCGCATTGAAGCGTTGAACATTGCCGCAGTGCGAACTCAGACCGAAGAGACTGCTCCAGCACCAACTAAAAAATCAAGTGTAGCGATGCGCCAAATCAGCTGGGAAAGCGCCTGGGAAGTCTTGTTGCACAATCCGATGGGAGTCGGCACAGGAGATGCTGAAAAGGCCTTGGTGAATGAGTATATACGTAGAAATGAAAACAGTGCAGCAACCAAAAAATTAAATGCCCACAATCAGATTCTTCAATTGGGTGTGGAATTCGGATGGCTTGGCATCCTTCTGCTTTTAGGTTTGTTCGTTTTCCTATGTCGCGCTGCGTATCAACAAAAACAATGGATCATGTGCGCCATCCTGGGCGTATTCTTTCTAAACTGCCTTGTCGAATCCATGATGGAAGTGCAAGCCGGCATCGTCTTTTTTGCATACCTAACGATCCTCATTGGTCCTCCTGCACCAATGCGAATGAAGGATGAGCTCCTTTAAAGCTCCGATGAATAATTATTTTTTCTGACTGTATTTCACAGCTGCCTTCACAAAAGAGACAAACAACGGGTGTGGATTCAGCACCGTGCTCTTGTATTCTGGATGGAATTGCGAGGCCACAAAATAAGGATGGTTCTTGACTTCAATGATTTCCACCAATTGGTTGTCCGGATTGATCCCCGTGCATATCATGCCAGCCTTCTCAAAAGCCGCTATGTAGTCATTGTTGAATTCAAAACGATGACGGTGGCGCTCATGCACCAGCTCGGATTGATATGCCGCGAAGGCCTTACTGTCTTTTTTAATTTTACAAGGATAAGAACCCAAGCGCATGGTGCCACCTTTGTTGACTACGGTCTTTTGCTCAGCCATCAAACTAATCACTGGATTCTGAGCGTACTCTTTCATTTCTGTAGAATTGGCATCGGGTAAATTCATGACATTGCGCGCAAACTCTACTGTCGCCATTTGCATGCCCAAACAGATCCCAAAAAATGGGATTCCTGATTCACGAGCAAATCGGATGGCATCCAATTTTCCGTCAATACCTCGCGACCCGAAACCAGGGGCCACCAAAATTCCGTCCAAGCCACCCAATTTCTCCTCCACTGTGCGTGGATTGATGTCCTCAGAGTGTGTCCAAATAATCTCTACAGCCACTTCATTCGCGGCTCCTGCGTGTATAAATGATTCGGCGATGGATTTATAACTATCCTTCAACTCCACGTATTTACCCACCAAGGCAATGCGCACTTTGCCCTTGGGGTTTTTGTAGCGCGTCAAAAAGTCTTGCCACTTGCGTAGATCGATTTTCTTTTTGTTCTTGACATTCAATTTCTCTAAAACGACCTCATCCAACTTCTCCTCGCTCATCAAAACGGGCACATCATAGATGGTCTCTGCATCAATACTTTGAATGACAGCATTGGGTGTGACATTGCAAAATTTGGCAATTTTATTTCGGAGTTGTGCAGAAAGTTCATGTTCTGTACGACAAACCAAAATATCAGGTTGTACACCGTTTTCAAGTAAGGTCTTTACACTGTGTTGAGTCGGTTTTGTTTTCAATTCACCCGCTGCAGTGAGATAAGGAATCAGGGTAAGATGGATTACGATACAATCCTCTTCCTTCTCCCACATCAATTGACGTACTGCCTCGATATAGGGCAAGGACTCGATGTCGCCCACTGTTCCACCGATCTCGGTAATGACAAAATCGAACTCGCTCTTGGATCCGAGGATTTGGATGCAGCGTTTGATTTCGTCGGTAATATGCGGAATGATTTGAACTGTTTTTCCGAGGTATTCTCCACGGCGTTCTTTGTCGATCACACTCTGGTAAATACGACCTGTGGTCACATTGTTTGCTTGCGAAGTTGGTACATTGAGAAAGCGCTCATAGTGGCCCAAGTCCAAATCGGTCTCTGCCCCATCTTCGGTGACAAAACACTCCCCGTGCTCATAAGGATTCAATGTGCCGGGATCCACATTGATATATGGATCGAGCTTTTGGATCGTTACGCGATAACCGCGCAATTGAAGCAATTTAGCGAGAGAAGCTGAGATAATTCCTTTGCCCAGCGAGGATGTCACACCACCTGTGACGAAAATGTATTTGATATTGTCAGCCATTCCGCGAAAACAACATGATTAGCAAGTTGCTTACGGGGTGCGAAGATAGCATTTGTAAAGGCACTGAAACAAATTGCAATTGCACAAAGTCATGATGAATCCAAGGATCAGGCTCTGAATGCCCGTTCATTAGGTGACTTTTGAACAAACCGTCCACGTGGATATCAGAGATCCCGTGTGAGTGATTGGATCGGCTTGAAAGCCGAAAAAAACTCTCTGGCAATGACTCGAATGATGGTATATACTGGGATTGCAGCAATCATTCCACCAATACCGCCAACCATTCCAGCCATGAGCACCACTAAGAACACTTCCAAAGGATGGGCCTTCACACTGGAGCCAAGCACAAGGGGTTGCACGACAAAACCATCAATCTGCTGAGCGATGGCAA
>JAIYCK010000198.1 GCA_027488055.1 Flavobacteriales bacterium
CCAGGTCCCAAGACCGAATCACTACGCTACCGACTCCCACGTTTTCTCCCAAGAGAGAAATCACACCTACTGAAAGCAAGTCTCAATCCATGTCTACTTCAGAATCGATGTCCCAGTGTCAAGTCTGTAACGTTCTCGCAGCTCCTGAAAGAAGAGGCTCCATTTTGGAATTACAGGATAATACGTGCGGAAAACGTGTGGCCGTTGCCCCTGTGGCAAATGCTTTAAATTTCCAGCCTTACATCGGTGTCACCATATCACCTTTTTCTCCGGGAATGGTTAGTCTTACAGTCTTGGTCTTTGATGTTTACACGAACGACACGGTTCCGACAGTGACATATTCATCTGATTGTGATCGTTCTATGCCTTTTTCAGGAATAGTATCTGGTCCCGGACCTTGTAATTCTACGCGTTATGTCGTCGACATTTCCTCAAAACCATGGTATGCGCCGATATCTATTCTTTTTTTCAACTCGACTTTTGCTTCCATAAAGCTCTGGCCCCTTCAAACTTGTTTAATCGAAACTGTCTACTGTAATTGTTCGACTTGTCCGTCTCATTATGTGTAATTAATAAATCTCTTCATATTTTTTAATGTAAAAAAAAAAATATTGTTACTAGCACAAGGATGCAAACCTTGCGGCAATCTTACACGTGATCCACGCAATCTTTCTTGCATCTTCAAGTGGATAATGTGAGTTGTTGTATGGGCATTCACCTTCTAGGCAAGGTAATCCCAGCCATCTAGCGGCATATTCATCGTTGTTCCATATCGAAGCTGCCCAATCTCGCTGAGCGATTCCGCGATGATAAGAACTTGTATCAAAACAAGGAATGTATTCTCCGGTAATATAATCAATAGATTCAGCATTAGAAAATTCAAGATATCTGTTGATGAATCCAGCATCGAATCCTACTGTATCAAAAATGATCAAGGGAATCACATGCAATCCTCTTATCCAATCTACAAAGCCTTGCATGGCTTTTGACGCGGGAACGCCCTTGTTTTTTATTCCATTCAGCATAGATTCCCATGCCAAAGGATTTTTCAGCCAAAACTCATTCAAAGTCCTTTCGTTGTAACGAATTTCCCCTGTTATTGGTAAAATGTATGCCTCATAACTTGCTACCTCTATGCCAGAAGGATATCTTACTGCTACCGCTGCAAAACTAACCATGTCATTTCTCATTACCGATGGGCCAGATGTTTCAATATCAATTGCCACTAAAAGCCTTTCATTTAAAGGGGTTTCCATCCTGTTTTTCTTTCTTATCTTGCCTTTAAATTTACTACTTTTCTACAGGTAATTAAATGCCTACGGGGGACGGGGTTCTCGTTGAGTTTTTTTCCACTTGACTAGAAAAAAAACACTATACACAACGAAATGTTTTAGATATAAACTTATAAATTTTTTATTACATAATCATCGGCCTTCTACATGTCATCGTTAAACTTTTAAAACACATCCCAAAAGGATTAATCGAAAAAAAAAATGTCACAGCAGTCCGCATCTATACCAACGCAAGCGAACCAAACGACGACACCATTTCCAATCTCTCGGACGAGTAGATATAAATCGCAAAAGGATCGATCTAACCCGCGAGCAACCGCAGTATGGACACTTTGCGCTGCAATGTTTCTCGGGCTAATCGGTCTTCCGGCGTTATTTCTAGTATTTTTATCCACGGCACTTTCTCAAGGCGTCATCGTCACAGCACTTACGGGATCGTATGCCGTCGCCGAGACAGTTCATCTTTCATGGGAAAAATATGCGGTCGGTCCCATCGAAACTGGCGATATCGAGGCACAAAAGGAGTTCATAAAGTTCATTAATCCCGTGGAAAACGGGTGGAATACTATGCTGACATTTTCCCAGATAGGAATCGCCATGTGGGATTACACCGTCCCGATAGTTATCTACCTTGTCCAGCTGTTTTTCGATGTTCTCATGCCCTTGTTCAAATTCTTATTCGCTTCCTCGTTTCCGTTTTTAATGGAACTAGCACTCATGCGCGTAGAACTATTGCGGATGATGATGCAGGCGGCGGTAGAAGTGTTCCAAGCTTTGGCTGTAGCCCTGAATGGAAGTGAATTTGAGGAAGATGCCATAAATACATCAGGCGCAGGATCGGCAGGACCGGTGGGAGGGGATGTAAATGCCGTGCCCGGAGAAACCGTCGGAGCAACTCCGCTAAGCTTTTTGAATAGCTTTCGAAAGGTATCTCGGTTTTTCTTGCGCATAAGACAAGTAGCGCTTTTCGCGGCCGCAAAAATCCTTATTTCACTCGACATAAATGTTCTAAAACTTGTCGATTGGCTGATGAATGTGGTGATCAAGTTCCTGCCAACGTTAATGAAATGTGCAGCGGTTGTAATCGATCTTCTTGATCCTTCTTCGCCACTCGGTCGCGCCATTTTCACATGTTTCGATCTTTGCTTCAGATTCTTCGAGCTCATCTACGGCACCTGCGAGGTTCAGGAAGGCATTCTTAAGGCTATGTGTGTCTACACTTCGATATACAACTCTGTCTTTAAAAAGATTGAGAATGTGCTGAATGTGAACTTGCCGAATTTCCCCA
>JAIYCK010000220.1 GCA_027488055.1 Flavobacteriales bacterium
AATCCTGCTAAATACGAGGAATACCTGCGTAAGAAGCAGCAAGAGACTGAACTGCTCAAGACTGTTCCACCCTCCCTCAAACCCTACTACAAGCAGAAAGCAAACGACTATTTTAACAAGATCAAACAGCAATAATATTTTTCACCCAAGGACTGCTGAAAAATTGACTCTGCAATTTTTTGGATTCCCCTGCGAAAGATGTATTATTGTAGTAAGCAAAAGACCATTATCACATGTCAGCAACACATCGCAGTATTACCTTTCCCTCTGTCATAGAAAACATTCACTTGGTGGAGCGCTTGATTGACGAGATTGTTGCGCAATATCATGTGAAGGAAGATTACTATGGTGAGTTGCTTATCGCCATGACTGAAGCTGTCAACAATGCAATCGTACACGGCAATCGCCTTGACGCTTCCAAGCAGGTTACTGTGCATTTTAATGTGGTCGATGATACCGTGATTCGTTTCACCATCGAAGATGAAGGTCCCGGTTTTGACTACAATAGCCTACCCGATCCAACGGCACCCGAAAACATTGAAAAGCCGCATGGCAGAGGTGTATTCTTGATGCGTCAATTGGCCGACAAATGCGATTTTGTAGACAATGGTCGTGTGGTGGTCTTGGATTTCGCTGTGCTCGATGCACAACCCGCTTAATCCAGCCTCACAAGCCTTATCAATCGAATGAAGCAATCTTCCATTCAATTTCACAATGCGGACGTAGTTTTTTTGCTCGCACAAAAAAATCTACTGCGCACTTGGATTCAAAAAGTATGTAAGAGCCATACATTTTCTGTATCACAAATTCAATTTGTATTCTGCTCGGATGAATACCTCTTGGATATGAATCAGCAGTTTCTACAGCACGATTATTATACAGACATCATCACCTTCGACAACACCATCGGACGTCAGATCGAATTAGAAGCTTATATCAGTGTGGATCGTGTGCGCGAAAATGCAAAGCAACACAAGGAAACCATCACGAAGGAACTTCATCGCGTCATGATACATGGCGTATTGCATGCACTGGGTTACAAAGACAAAAAACGGGCAGATATTGTAGCTATGCGCGCGGCCGAAGATCGCGCTCTAATCACATGGGATAAGCTTAGCTCAAAGGCATAATAGGAGCTAGTTCGCGATCTTCTTACTCAAGCTTCCAATAAGAAAACTCCACACCCACTTTATTTGACGTAATTTTGCGTCTCAATCCATTTACGTGAATCCAAATTACGATGTCATAGTAGTCGGCGCCGGTCATGCTGGCAATGAAGCCGCAGCCGCTGCAGCCAAATTAGGCTGTCAAGTCCTGCTCATTACCATGGACATGAATAAGATTGGCCAAATGAGTTGCAACCCAGCGATGGGTGGCATTGCGAAAGGCCAAATCGTGCGCGAGATCGACGCTTTAGGTGGTTACAGTGGCATCGTTAGTGATCGCTCGGCCATTCAGTTCAGAATGCTCAATCGCAGCAAAGGACCCGCCATGTGGAGTCCACGCACTCAAAATGATCGTATGCGATTTGCCGAAGAATGGCGCCTCATGTTGGAGCAAACACCGAATGTCGATTTTTGGCAAGACATGGTCGCTGAAATTCACGTGGAACAAAATCGCATTGTAGGGTGCACCACCAGCATGGGCATTCGGTTCAATTGCAAAGCGCTCGTCATCACTAGCGGCACTTTCCTCAATGGGACCATCCATGTAGGAGAAAAACAATTTGGTGGTGGACGCATGGGAGAAAAGAATGCTACCGGTATTACCGAGCAACTGGTCGCGTTGGGATTCAGAGCCGGCCGCATGAAAACCGGCACTCCTCCTCGCGTGGATGGTCGCAGCCTGGATTATAGCAAAATGGAAGTCCAAGAAGGAGATAAAGTCGCTGGAAAATTCTCTTTCTCCGACACCAGCGCACTGACCCATCAACGCCACTGCTGGATTACTTATACCAATTCAGCTGTGCATGATATTCTGGCCACTGGCTTCGAACAATCGCCCATGTTCAGTGGGCGCATTCAAGGTCTTGGTCCGCGTTATTGTCCCAGCATCGAAGATAAAATTACGCGCTTTGCAGACCGCGATCGCCATCAAATCTTTGTAGAGCCAGAAGGTTGGCAGACCGTTGAGATCTATGTCAATGGATTCAGCACTTCCTTACCAGAAGACGTGCAACTGCGCGCCATGCGTGAAATTCCTGGATTTGAGCAAGCCAAAATATTCAGACCAGGCTACGCCATTGAGTACGATTATTTTCCACCAGAACAGCTCAGCCACACCCTAGAAACCAAATTGATTTCGGGCCTCTTTCTAGCTGGCCAAATAAATGGAACCACTGGCTATGAAGAAGCCGCATGTCAAGGCCAAATGGCAGGCATCAATGCCGGGCTCAAAGTATTGGAAAAGGATCCATTCATCTTGCACCGCGACCAGGCTTATATCGGTGTACTCATCGATGACTTAATCACCAAAGGCACGGATGAGCCATATCGCATGTTCACGAGCCGTGCTGAATTTCGCACCATACTCCGCCAAGACAATGCCGATGAGCGACTCACGCCGCTTGCCCATTCACTCGGTTTGCTCCCCGCAGACGCGTTGTTTCGCGTGGAACAAAAAATGAAGGCTACTGGTGATTTCATCAAATATCTCTCTCAAACCAGTGCCGAACCCGAAGAAGTCAATGCTTATTTGGAGTCAGTTGGAAGCAGTACGATCACGCAAAAAGTTAAGCTCGATGGACTTCTTTCCCGCCCTCACGTGTCGATTCATGGCCTGAGTGAGCATCATCCAAGCCTTACACAAACAATCGAAGCGTTGAGTTCACTCTCCGTCGAAATTCTAGAGCAGGTTGAGATTGGAGTCAAATACAGCGCCTACATGGAGAAGGAACGTGAAATGGCTGAGAAGCTAACCAAACTCGATCACATCAAAATACCAAAAACCTTCGATTACCATAGCTTACAAAGTTTAAGCACCGAGGCACGTATCAAATTGACCAAAATTCAGCCAGAAAACCTCGGTCAGGCCTCTCGAATCTCCGGTATCAACCCAAGTGACATCTCGGTGCTGATGATCCATTTAAACCGCTCCTAAGCCCGCCTTATCGATTTCCACCTTAAACGCCGATCGGCGTTTTTTTTTGCGCCTTATTCCGATGCGCTAAATCCTCTGATGCTTTTAAAATTCCAATGTCCCTCCCTGTTTTTCGCTCCTATAACTGCATTTGTTTGACTGGATTCTTGATGTTCGCCGCACAATTTGGATCGCTTCATTTCTCTGATTCTTATTGCCGTCATCGAGACGCCAGTCTCATTCTCTCCGCTGTTGCATCTTCATCATTTCAAATCAAATTTTCAATATTCCTTTTATTCTTTCAGAAATTAACACAATCAAACTTCTTGTCATTAACGCCATAGATTCCAATACTTTAAAAGAAATAAATCTAATTTTGTCTTGAATAATTAGCTGTTCAATTTGCACCAAATTTTCGCTCTCACTCAGTCTTCAAATAGCCACATTGGCCAAAAAATCGTTCCACGTGAAACTTCACCATTCTCGTCCAAATAGTTGTACAAACTGTGTCTCATTTACGCGGTTTGACGCCGTCCTAAATATTCTCAATACTATTTCAATTCTTCTTGTATCTTGCTTATTTCTAATATATTATTTCAATCTTATTGCTTCAAACTCTTTTCAATGATACGATCTCTCAACCCCTCTTTCAATTGTTCAAAATTCCATGAAAACTCTTTTTGGTTGAAATGTTTCCTGTGGAACAATTTTTACTACTTTTGCCATAGAAAATTCAAACAACACGCATACAAGAATTATGGATATTGCTCACACACTTTCAACGCTTGGATTGAAAAGCGAAAACCTAGGAACGTCTACAGGAGCGCACTTCTTTGCGAGCGGCTCTACGCTCATCAGCCATTCACCAGTGGATGGCTCAGAAATCGGTCGTGTAGCCTGCACTACACGGGCAGAATACGATCGGGTGATTGAAGCGGCTGAAGCGGCTTACATCAGCTGGAGAGCGATTCCAGCGCCCAAACGCGGAGAAATTGTTCGCCAATTCGGTGAAAAACTTCGCCATTACAAAACAGAATTAGGCACCCTCGTTAGCTACGAAATGGGCAAGAGCCTACAAGAAGGACTTGGTGAAGTCCAGGAAATGATCGATATCTGCGACTTTGCAGTGGGCCTGAGCCGCCAGCTCTACGGATTGAGTATGCACAGCGAGCGTCCTGGTCATCGCATGTATGAGCAGTGGCATCCGCTTGGCGTAGTCGGTATTATCTCCGCATTCAATTTTCCTGTAGCCGTCTGGGCTTGGAATAGCGCATTGGCCTGGATCTGCGGAGATGTATGCGTTTGGAAAGGTTCTGAAAAGACACCTCTCTGCTCCATTGCATGTCAAAACATTTGGAACGAAGTGGCTGCAGAAAATCAACTTCCTGAAGGTATTTCCGGAATCATCACAGGTGGCGCCGAAGTAGGGGAGTGGCTCACAACGGACAAGCGCGTTCCGCTTATCAGTGCCACGGGCAGCCCCCGAATGGGCCGTATCGTAGGATCGAAAGTTGCTGAGCGTTTTGGAAAGTCTTTGCTAGAATTAGGGGGCAACAATGCCATTATCGTGACTGAACATGCCGACATCAAAATGACGATCATTGGAACAGTGTTTGGCGCTTGCGGTACTGCTGGCCAACGCTGCACATCAACGCGTCGTTTGATCATCCATGAATCGCTTTTTGAACAGGTGAAAACTACCTTGGCAGCTGCTTACAACCAACTTCGGATCGGTAATCCATTGGACCAAAACAACCACGTCGGGCCATTGATTGATACCCTAGCGGTGGATGCATATCTCAAAGCCATCGACGAAGCAAAACAACAAGGGGGACAAATTGTCGTTGACGGCGGTGTACTCACCGGTGCAGGTTTCGAAAGCGGTTGTTACGTGAAACCATGTATCATCCAAGTGAAGGATAGCTCATTGCCCATAGTGCAGCATGAAACATTCGCACCAATCCTTTACATCATGCCATACAACACAATCGAAGAGGCCATCGCGATGCAAAACAACGTGGTCCAGGGGTTGTCGTCAGCCATCATGACAACTGATTTGCGTCAAGCAGAATTGTTCCTTTCCAACGCGGGAAGCGATTGCGGAATCGCCAACGTTAACATCGGAACAAGCGGTGCAGAAATCGGAGGTGCATTCGGAGGTGAAAAGGAGACCGGAGGTGGACGCGAGAGCGGAAGCGATGCATGGAAAAACTACATGCGCCGTCAAACCAACACTATCAACTATTCAACCTCATTGCCATTGGCACAGGGCATCAAATTCGATTTTTAAGGCCTTAGAAAGATTTTCATGTAAGGGGTGGGTTTCCACCCCTTTTTTATGTAACCAAATCAAATTTGGGCACTTAAATCGGCTTTTTCACCATAGTTTTCCAATAATTGCCTCAAATAGAATTGCGGTACACCAACGAATCGTTAAATTCGTACCACTTAACCATTACTTGACTTGCTAAACCGTCTCTACCTAGCTGCTCTGTTTGCTTTGTTCGCTTACAGTTGCCATCCAACGCCAACGCGCTTGCAGCTTGGTAGCTATCAACTTTTATTTCAGGTCAACGACGTTCAAATTCCTATACGGCTTTCGATAACCGACAGCACCTGGACTATCCACAATGCTGGTGAGGACATTTTTCTCAAACCTATCTTCTTACAAAACGATTCATTCACGGTTGAGATGCCCTTATTCCATACATTACTCTGTGGCACCATTATCAACGATACTACAGTTCAAGGCCTTTGGGTGGACCATACACGAACCACACTCAATACGATCCCTTATTCGCTCCATAAAACAAGCAAGATTATTGATTTCAACACAACAGAATCGTCCACAACGACCTGGGATTGCACATTTTCACCAGGCCTTGAGAAAGATGAGAGCAAGGCTATTGGTGTATTTCAACATGATGGATCCCGCGTGTATGGCACATTCTTGACTGAGACTGGCGACTTCCGTTACCTAGAAGGGGACCGACATGGTGATAACATACAATTGTCATGCTTTGATGGAACGCACCTTTTCCATTTTGACGCCATTATGCGCGGCGATAGTATCATCAATGGCACTTTCTTGAGCGGACTCTCATGGAAAGAACCGTGGAACGCTGCATTAGATCCAACAGCCACTTTGCAACATCCAGATAGCCTCACCACCATGATGGACTCCAAATCACTGCGTTTTCAAGCATTGAACCTAAATAACGAATTGGTGACTTTTGATTCAACAGACTTCTTGGGCCACGTCACCATCATCCAAATTTTTGGTACTTGGTGCCCTAACTGCACTGACGAAAGTAAATTCTTGCGAGAAATATATGCCGCTTATGCTAAAGATCACTTGCAAATCATTCCAGTAGCTTACGAGCGCGAGGCTCCAGTTACCGAACAACTGTACCGCATCCAACGTCAATTCAACGACTTAGGATTAGCCTATCCGCCCTATCTAGGTGGAGCCTCTCCAAAGTCCAATGCACAGCAAACCTTCAATCAATTGAATCACGTGATGTCTTATCCAACAGCGATTTTCGTTGATAAACAAGCACGCGTTCGAAAAATACACACAGGATTCTACGGTCCAGGAACTGGACAATATCATCAGCATCATAAAGAAAAACTGCTCCTTTTCATTGAGCAGCTTCTCCATGAATCTTAGATTTCGAAGAAATAAGAAACCCCGCCCGTCAGCGTAACCCGGACGCC
>JAIYCK010000069.1 GCA_027488055.1 Flavobacteriales bacterium
AGAAAGTCTTACCTACGCCCGCAAATGGAAATTCTCCTACAAAGACGGCCGTGCGAAGCAAGATGGCACCATCACATTCAATTTCAGTGCTCAATGATCCAAGCGACCATTGGCATAGTCAGATAAGTACTCACAGTGGGGAGTCAATTCGCCTTCTAGTGTGGTTTCGGTGGCCTTCCAGACAATGTGGTGTGGATCTTCGATCAACATGAGCGGAAGCACGCCGTGTATTAGTTCATTGCCGAAATCCTCCGATGCATCCTTTGGCAACTCACAGGGCAGATTGTCGATGGCCATGACACATATCGCGTCATTGGCACGCCAATCGGTTTCCTGATGTGTAAAGCGATTGTATCCGAAGAACGGGTCATCGATGCTTGAGCTCCGGATCGTGGGCGCAATAGGCCCACCCGTATCGCACGACACATCCGCGATCGTGGTGCATTTCCATGCTGGATGTTCCACATCGTGCTGTGTGATGAGCAGCGGATTGCCTCCCGCCCA
The DNA here is from genome assembly GCA_027488055.1 of Flavobacteriales bacterium. Taxonomy (GTDB): domain Bacteria; phylum Bacteroidota; class Bacteroidia; order Flavobacteriales_D; family Sanyastnellaceae; genus CANHSF01. The sequence goes on from JAIYCK010000069.1 coordinate 505, forward strand.
TAGATGGCAGGCGATGTATAAATGTGCTTTGCGCACATTGTCGGCCAGGGTAGAAATGTATTTTTCCGGATTGCTGTAAAAATCCTTTTTATCGAAGCCACCGAACTCCTTGCGCACATAATAGTCATGCGTATCGAGGTGCACATAGACAGGATGATCAAACTCCTGTGAAAAGTAGTCTTCCTCCTCTACTTTTTCGATGGGCAGCATGCGCATGATTTCGGCTGCCCCGTTGCCCACTCTACCAAATCCGGTGACCACAATTTTCATGTTATGTGGAAGTTGGATTTTTTTCATTTCGGCCTCCATCTCCAAACGATCAGCGCATTCGCTGGGGGATTTTAGGACATACAAATTATTTTTCAATCCAAACGCTCTAAATCCTTCGTAGGCACCCACAATGCCCGCATATCTTCCAAAGCCGATGAGGCGTTTGCCGTCAGTTCCTTTGAGAATTTCGTAGTCGATGAGGCGAATTTTTTTATCCAGAATTGCACGCAGCAATTTTGCGTTGTGTGGTTGTTTTTTGATGGTATGCGAGAAGAACAAGTAGGTCTTATTTGGGATGAGCAGATCGATAGGCACCTCTTTCACGCCGATTAGTAGATCACAGTCGCTCAGATCCTCTTGCAAAGTGATACCTGCCTCGGTATATTCATGATCCTGAAAGCGGCGAATGGGGCTGGGTTGGACCACTACCTCTACGTTGTAGCGCGACTTGACGATGGCGCATTGTTTGGGCGTAAGCGGCACACGGTAGTCATGAGGGAATTTGCCCTCGCGCAAAACACCTATTTTCTGGATGGAATGGATCATACTGATAAAAAGATTAGGGCGGCAAATGTAGTCTTTGAAAAGGCAAGGCGCGAAAGAAAGCAGTATCTTTGCGCAGAATAAGGGCCCGACTTTGGATTTGACAGCAAGAAGAATAGCTGGGCAAGCATGCAGAGATTTTTTCAGATGCTCTCTTTAATCAGAAACTGAAAGTCAGAAATGACAACAATTCTTACGCACTTGCTGCCTAATCACAGGATGTGATTACGCTTTATCCCGGCCGATAGGTCGTGACGAGTAAGTCTCGCATAGCGACCCTGCTCCTGGTTCTATGCAATGAGGCTCCATCAAAGGGAGATCGCCAAGAACGAATCTTGTAGTTCGCGGTTAAAAAACACAAGATAAGTAGATGGTTGGCTGACTGTGGCCTGCCATGTATCGACAACCAATTGCAGTATAAGCATGTAGAAAACTCTGAAATTCCTTGTTTGGACGTGGGTTCGACCCCCACCGGGTCCACAAACGCAACGAGAAAATGAAACATCATTTTCTCGTTTTTTTTGTGCCCGTTTCTGACCGAAAAAAGTTTTGTAAACGGTCCAAAAAAAATTCAACGGAGTGTTTACAAAACAATTTCTTCCGCAAAAAAAGTTTTGTAAACAGTCCAAAAAAAAACCAACGGAGTGTTTACAAAACAATTTCTCCCGCAAAAAAAGTTTTGTAAACAGTGTAAAAAAAATTTAATGAGGTGTTTACAAAAGACGTGTAACAATAAGTTAAATGCCTGTTTTACATGTTTTTAGAACGAATAAACCACTTTGTTCTTCTTATAAAATAGACAGGATCATTCAACAGCCCCAGCGGGGCGATACCCCCATAGAAAATAGATCAGGCAATCCAAAAAGCCCCAGCGGGGCGACATCCCAATAAAAGAGCTCCGTAGGAGCGAATGTCCGATGTTGAAATCACAGTGGCATCTGCTTAGACCTGGCATCGACCCCCACCGGGTCCACAAACGCAACGAGAAAATGAAAAAATCATTTTCTCGTTTTTTTTGACGCTCGTTTCCGACCAAAACACTAAACAAGATGACCAAACCCATTCTTGGTCCTCCCAAATTTGCCCGTTTCGTGTTTGCGAGCATTCGCATGTTGACAACTCCCTCGGTTTCAAGTAGATCGGACATTAGAAATTCGCAAATTTCGAAACGCATTCCTAACACAATGATTGAAACACTACCAGGTACTTTGGGTTGGCAAAATGCAGGATATCGTCCTGTGATGTTTGACCCAAATTCGCCCGACGATGCTGAGGCCATGCGCCTACTCTTGGCTACCAATCCTGCCATAGAGGTGCTAGATTCGTTGGTGATTCAGCTCAAAGACCTGATCAAATTGGAACACCCCAAATCTCCCTTGACGCCGGAGGAATACGATCATTTCATTGCCGAAAAATTAGCAGACACACCACACGAAAAATATGGCATGTGGGTGTATTATCCATGGCGCAGGACACTCGCGCACGTGCTACCTCGCGAAGAGTTCATCCGTGTGCGTACGATTCGCAACGCCTACAAAATCACATTCGAAGAGCAAGCCACATTGCGCACAAAAAAAGTGGGAATCATTGGTCTGTCGGTCGGTCAAAGTGCCTCGCTGGCCGTGGCTATTGAACGAGCCGCAGGCGAATTGCGAATCGCAGATTTCGACACCTTGGAATTGAGCAATCTCAATCGCATCCGCAGCAGTATCTGCAATTTGGGGATTCCCAAAACGTATATGGTGGCGCGCGAAATAGCCGAGCTGGATCCCTATCTACCCGTCCGTGTCTGGGAAGACGGCATCACGGAATCCAACATCGAATCCTTTTTGACCGACGGCGGTAAATTGGATCTATTGATCGAAGAGTGCGACAGCGTAGACATCAAGGTGCTAGCACGTGAATACGCGCGCACACATCGCATTCCAGTGCTGATGGACACCAGCGACCGCGGTATGATCGATGTAGAAAGATATGATCTCGACCCTGAATATCCGATGCTGCATGGGCTGTTGGATCCTTCCGTGGATTACGCCTTTTTGAAAACCCTGAAAACATCCGAAGAAAAACTCCCCTATATCGCCCCCATTTTGGGCATTCAGACCATGTCGATTCGTCTACGTGCTTCCGCTTTGGAAGTAGGACAGAGTATCAGTACATGGCCTCAGCTCGGCGGTGATGTGATGCATGGAGGTGCCTTGTGTGTGTATCATGCCAAAGAGATCCTACTCGGACGCTCTACCCAAAGTTTTAGGAGTTACGCGGACGAACTTGAAACACAAGAGAAGAGCGAATCATCCATTCACCGCAGATTTGAGGATTCAGAAATTCTGGCTGAAGTGCATGCCTACGACGCCCAATTGAATTGGGAAGCCAAGGATGAATATCAGGCCATCGATCCCACGCTATTCAAAAATTTGGTATACGCGGGGACCAGAGCAAGTTCGCCAGGAAATTCACAGGCATTCAAATGGGTGCTCAGTAACAATACCATTTTCCTCGTTTCAGATCGCTCATTTGAAAAGGCCTTTTCTGACAACTTTGGTTTTGGTTCACAGATTGGCTATGGTTGTATTATTGAAAACATTGAGCTATACGCAAGCTCCATAGGTTATCAAATACAAACTCAAATGAATGGCACTTTCGATCCGAGTAGTGTCAATATTATCTATGCGATTCGCTTAAAAACCGATGCGAATCCATTACTCGTAAACATTGAGTTGTCGCAGCAAATAGACCGCCGTGAAACCACCCGCGAAACGGTGCAAGAAGCGGCTTGGACTCAAGAAGATTTTGCCAAAATACAAGAATTAGCGGATGCGAATCATTGCCGAATCATTCATGACCCAGCGCACATAAGTGCAATCCACGATTTGACCTTGACTTCGGATATCATTCGAATGACGAATCCGAAAGGCTTCCATGATCTCTTCCACGAGGAAATCATTTGGTCCAAAGAAGAGTACGAAGAAAAACGAGAAGGCATACTCATCGATGACTTGAATCTAAACATCAAAGAGAAGGTCGGCATAGAGATTTACAATAACAAAAAGGTCAACGCATTCTTAAATGAGTTCGGCGGTGGCAGTGGTTTCAGTGACTTATCAAAAAAATATCTCGCAGGGCAACCTATCCTATGCACGTTTTCAACGGCCTCATTTGAGATGAAGGATCTTATCGAAGCGGGCCGAAATATTGAGCGTTTTTGGTTGGCTCTGACGCAATATGATTATTCACTTCATCCCTTTACATCAAGCATCATGTTGGGCTCCTATCTGCATTCGGATCGCAACAATTATTTGAATAAAGAGATGCTCGATTTTAGCAATCAATTCAAAAACACATTGGATCTTCTTCAAACCGAAGCTCCTCTGATTTTTATTGCCAAAATCACTCGACACTCTGGTTTGGAAAGAGCTAGCTCATTGCGCAAACATTTTGAACTTAACACAATCATTGATGCGAATTCAAATAATTTGCTATAGGGCAATTGATCATCAAGCATTGTGTTTGGACTTCCAAAATGGTCACATTGGTGTGCTAAGCAATCTCGGTATCAAGATGATTAGCAGCTCCAAAGAGGAATGGATGCTCAATCCGAATATGTATTTCTCTCTGATTTATCTTGGCGATAAAGTAGTAGGTGGCGCGCGATTACAAATAAAAGATGCTAGTTGTAAGCTGCCCATTGAAGATGCCATTGATTACCTGGATAAAGGAATCATTGAGGAAGTTGCCTCTCGTACCGATCAATTAACGGGTGAGGCCTGTGGTCTTTGGATTGGGGATGAAGTGCGAAACATCAAAATGGGTCTGGTGCTCACACGCTGTGTGATTATCATGGCCAAACTGCTTGGATTGAAGTCATTGTTTGTGCTTACCTCTCAGTATAGCTCATCCATGACACTCCAATGCGGATTTATGCCGCTGACATCGCTCGGAAACAACGGCACATTTGAATATCCCAACGAGCAATTTATTTCGACCGTCAGTCTGATTGATGATTTGCAAAGCTTAGAATCCGCTGAACCCAATCAGAAAAGAATCATCGAACATCTCGCTGAAAACCATCAGGCTCAATTGATCGAGTCTACAGAAAAAGGACCAATCGCCATTGAATATAACTTTTCGAACATTCTCTCGTAGAACTGTGCAAAGTTTATTTTAATGAAACATATTTTCACGATTGTTGTAGCGCTTTCCGCACTCTATTCTAGTGGCCAAATCATTGTAGCCGACTCCGTAAGCACTACACAACAATTCTGTAACCAAGTTGGGGTGTTCAAGCTCCCTGAAAACGCCGATTTATCGAATCCCAATGTGTTTGGACCATTCGAATATTTTCCTGTTCAAGCGCATAATCTAGGGCTATCCAATGATACTTATTTATTGCAGTTGGTGCTCACCAGCCAAGGGCAAAGGGAACAGGACTATGTACTTGAATTGCTTCAGCCTGGAATGGATCACATCGTCTTTTTGCAGAAAAAAGAAGGCACTTGGATGAAGACGCAGATCAATGACAATACCAAAATCGTGGATCGACTCATCAAAAGTCAGAATCCCTCGATAGAGCTTTCACTGCAGAACAACAGAATAGACACTGTTTACATGGCGGTTGCTAGTGGAGAACAAATCCTGACGCCTTTTCGCATTGGACCAAAACACAGCATTGAAGAAATCACGCATACGAAGGACACCATCTACGGTGTTTTTTGCGGAATCATGCTGGCGTTGATTCTCTATAATTTCTTCATTTTCGTTCGAACTAAAGATGCTATTTACGGGCTGTACATCCTTTATCTAAGTATCATATTCCTCGCCCAATCCAATATTCAAGGTTATACGATCTGCTACTTCAACGGTTTATTTGCACCAATTGAGCGCTATCTCTTGCATATACTCATGGCATTCAGCGGCATCACTGGAATCGTTTTTATTGGACGTTACTTGGAGGTAAAACGATACGCTCCAAAATCGAAAATTTTGCTCAATACGACCATCGTGCTGTATGTCCTGTCCATACCATTGACTTTAACTCAGCACTTCAATCTTTCGCATCAACTCTTGCTCGTGATAGGCTCCCTCATTGGACCCAGTATTTTGTACCTCAGCTACTACTGTTACAAAAGAGGAAACAATGGAGCACTCAGCCTACTCATTGCATGGTCTGTGTTCTTTATTGGCGTGATGATTTTTGCCTTCAAAGACTTTGGAGTCCTTCCATACAATGACTGGACACACAATACAATGACCATCGGTTCGGCAATTGAAGGGATTCTGCTTTCCTTTGGTTTGGCGGATAAGATCAATATCCTGAAAAAAGAAAAAGAAGAAGCGCAGGTCCGGGAGTTGGAAGCCTTAAAGTTGAGCGAGACGAAACTCGAAGAACAAGTGCGCGAGCGCACACACCAATTGCAAGAAGCCAAAGAGCAAATCGAGGTGCAATACCACGATCTACAAAAATCACAGCGACAGCTGATTGAGTCAGAAAAAATGGCTGGCCTCGGTCAAATGACCGCTGGCATTGCCCATGAGCTCAACAACCCTATCAACTTTGTTTCATCCAATGTAGAGCCACTGGCCAAGGATATCGAGGAAATACTCGACGTACTCAACGACTTCAAAGGATTGCCCGAAGCACCTTCACAGTCGGATCTTGAAGCCATTCGTCAAAAATTCAAGGATTACGATGTGCCCCTGCTCGAAACGGAAATCAAATCACTCCTCGATGGTATCAAGGAAGGCAGCACCCGAGCCAGTGACATCGTGAGCGGCTTGCGCATCTTTGCCCGCACAGACCAAGAAATATTTGTAAATGCGAATGTGAATGAATGCGTAAATGCTACCTTGGTGTTGATCAAAAGCACATGGAAAAACGAAGTGGCCTTATCCAGACAACTTGACGAGCACTTGCCCAACATCGATTGCTTGCCGGGCAAACTCAATCAGGTCATCGTGAATTTGATCACCAATGCTGTGCAGGCATCTATTGAACACCACAGTGAGCGACACAAACGAGTGATCAACGTGACTACCTCGCATGATCCGCATTTCATTTATCTCAAAGTCACCGACAATGGCCCTGGCATTCCAGACGCCATACAAGACAAAATTTTCGAGCCCTTCTTCACCACCAAAAAAGTGGGACAAGGCACTGGATTAGGACTTTCGATTTCGAAATCCATCATTGAAGACCATCAAGGTGAGCTTCATATCAAATCCATTTTGGGCGAAGGAACCGAATTCCTTGTTAGATTACCACGCAAAAAGGACCTAATAGCACAAGCAGCATGATGTAAGTTTCGTTTTTTTCGAAAAATAGTGTACTTTGCACC
>JAIYCK010000286.1 GCA_027488055.1 Flavobacteriales bacterium
GCGTAGCAACCCCAATTGCTGCTCCAGTTTGTTCCATTTTAATTCCAAAGTGTCTTGGGTATTTCTTCCCATCCAGCAACCCCAATCGGACTGACTTGGATACCCCAGATAGTATTTGCAGGCTAGCTCCAAGTGGTAAATCATACCATCAACTTTGCTTTGAATGACCAAATCACATTCCCCCAAGGTATTGCCATCTTGAAAAAGGACCACATTGTGATGCAACAATTCCCAATCGGGATGAAGCTGAAAAAACACCCTCACCAGAGACTCAAAATAGCGACCAATCGGCATATCGGTCTGCAAATCGCGCAGGTGCAAATCAATTTGCTCAGCGCTCCATTCAGAAGAGTTCCACAATTGCTGGAACCAATCCAAATTCGGCCAAAGCGTTCCCGCTGGCGAGTGATGAACCTCTAAAATGGGAGAGGAACATACAGCCCAACGCATGGCGCGCAAATGATCGTTTGGAGTGGCTGATTGATGGATCATGAAATCACAATATTTTACTAAATTGTTCAAATTTAAATGAGCAAGTACCGCCATTTCCCAATTAATTTGCATCCCGAAAAATAGAATTTACAAGCTTCTATTCATTGCCGCACTGCCATTGAGAACCATTGCCATTATACCGCACCCCGAAGTTCGAATCTCGTTGTTTCAATACAACGATAAGTATTTGATTGAAATCGAAGGCGGTTCGTATCGTCAGACGTTCAAAATTAGTACAGAGGCCATCCGACATCCCGACGATCTTAAGGCCATGTGCAATGAACCATTTATTCAATCCTGTATCGATCGATTCAGATCCATGCATGCCGATTTTCATACGACCTTTCAATCCATCTCACCAAAAGACTAATTCCATGTTACCTAAAATTTCGCTGGGCATCAGCGCAGTGCTAGCCATTCTCGTAGGATACTTGTTTCTCCAAAAAGGAGGGAATACCGAAATAGCCCCACTCAACCTGCCCGTGACGACCAATGCGGACGGACAAAGCACCATCAAGCCTGTCATTGTCGCCTATTTCAATGGCGATAGCATCATGGCCAAGTATGCGTTTTTCCAAGATAAAAAAGTCATGCTGGAAGGCAATGTCAAAACCTCAGAAAATCAACTCCGTCAAGAGGCTGCCAACAAGCAAAAAGAAATCGAAGAATTGGTGAGTTATGCGCGGTCCTCGGAATTGACCGAAGAAAACAAAGCAGAAGTGGAACAACGTATCTACGAATTGCAAATGGAGATGCAGCAGTCCGAAGACAAGGCTTCCAATTCATTATTGGACAAGCAGAATGCCGCAAATCTCGAAATGATGGATCGTATCGAAGCTTATGCAAAGGAGTACGCGCAGCAAAACGGAATCGATTACGTCTTGAGCTATCAGCGATCTGCTCAAGTCATTTTTTATTCCAATCCTGCCTACGACATCACAGCGCAATTGTTGGCAGGCCTCAATGCAAGATACCTCGAAGAGAAAAACAGCAAATAATCATTGGCAACCTAGGAGCTACTTGAAGTCTTTCAAATATGACCATTGCGAAACAAAAATTAGAACAAAACATTGCCGAATACATCTTATTTGTTTGGCAAATGGAGGACATGGTCCGTGCTATCTATTTTGAAACAGAGGCCGTAGAGGCGTTTATCAAGAGCTTTACTCCCAATGACCAAGCCTTTGAAGAAGAAAAAAAGTGGTTCATTGATTTGATTCGCACCATGCGCTCAGAACGCGTGGAGGTCCGCGGACATATCAGTGAGATCCACGAGCTTCTTTTCGAACTCAATTATTTGCACAACACGCTGCTCAATCTGCTCAAAGAAAAATCATATATTCAAGCATATCGCAAAGCACAACCATTTATCAACGAATACCTCTCTCACAGCGATGGCAAAGCCACCAATGATGTAGAGACGTGCTTGACCGCTCTATACGGACTGCTCATTTTACGCTTGAAAAAAGAACCGATCTCCCCTGAAACCACTGAAGCCATGGATTCCTTTTCGCAACTCATGGGCAGATTGGCACATCATTTCAAATTGATGAGAGCAGGCGAAATGAACTTTGCATTGAATTAGTTTTTTCAGTACCACACGATCAGCCGCATACCCAATTAGCGGCATCCGAATCATAACAAGCGGATATAAATCATCGGCCACATCTCCTCCCCCATTTCATGGGGTCAAATACTTATTTGGTAGTCGCATTTATTGTATTGACCTTAAAAACAAGTCGAAATAAGGGAAATTCAATATCTTTCGAAAGGTCCACAACAGGCTAATTAGCATCGGGATATCATAGTGCTCGTTCCATTTGGAGATATGCATCGATATCCTATGAAAATGCTAATTTTAGGAGTAAATGCAACAACGGTCTAATATAATAGTATAACCATCCTTAAACTGAACCCCTATGAAAACCGAACAATCATTATTCCGTGAAGGCATTGGATGGGAATCGTCTGCTTCATCCATCTCAAATCCCACCTTCGTGCTTGCACTTGGCGGCATTGACACCATTGCCAAACCCGAAATTTATCAATCCATCCGTTCAAAATATCCAGCAGCAACCTTGCTTTTTTCAAGCACTGCGGGCGAAATTCACCACGACGCTGTATTTGATGACTCCGTGAGTTTGACAGCCGTCGAATTAGAACATACTCAAATCAAGGTCCATTCATTTCGAGTGACAGACCATGCCAATAGC
>JAIYCK010000180.1 GCA_027488055.1 Flavobacteriales bacterium
GACACTCAACGCTGGTGTTTTCGGGTTATTATTCCTACTTAACGACAAGGTCAATGTCGGGCCGCGTTTGGGTATGCGCTACGCTATCAATGGCAAACAAAGTGTTTCGTTAGGCGCTGGTTTGCACAGTCAAATGCAGCCCATCGTGATGTATTTTAATAAGGATGAAGCAGCTGACGGGAGCATCGTGGCCAACAATCAAGGTCTTGACTTCAATAAGGCCGTGCATACGGTAGTAGGATATGAGAATCAATTGGGACCAAACTTCAGGTTGAAAACAGAAGCATATTACCAATACCTCTATGATGTCGCGGTGGATCGCACTTCGTCATCTTTTTCTTCATTGAACCTGGGTGCTGACTTCACTTTCCCAAACAATGCAGACCTTGTAAACAAGGGATCTGGACTGAATTACGGACTGGAAATTACGCTTGAAAAGTTCTTACAAAAGGGCTTCTATTTTCTCTTCACTACCTCATTGTTTGAGAGTAAATACAAAGGAAGCGATGGGGTGTTGCGCAATACTGCTTTCAATGGTCAATATGTGTTGAACTTATTGGCTGGCAAGGAATGGAAAATAGGCAAAAATGCTGCATTCACAGCCGATATCAAAGGAACATACGCTGGTGGCCGCTGGTACACCCCGGTGGACTTAGACCAAAGTATAGCTGCAGGTCGCGAGATCCGTGATGAGGAAAATGCATTCACACAGCAACATACTCCTTACTTCCGTGCTGACTTCAAAATTGGAGTGCGCATGAACTACAAAAAATTCGCACAAGCCTTTTATTTCGATGTGCGCAATGTAAGCAACCAACAGAATGTGTTCTCTCAAAGTTACAACTCCCGAGCTCAGCAAGTCACCACGCGATATCAGACCGGTTTCTTTCCAATCTTCTTGTACCAGATTTGGTTCTAATACCCTGCAATACCCATTACATTTGAATGACTCAAAGCCTCGGTCAAACACATTTTGGCCGAGGTCTTGGATCCTGTTCGTTTAGATGAAAAATCTCTTCACATATCGACATCCGCTCATTGGCTTCAACGATTTGCCCTTTATAGTTCTGGGCATTCCCATTGTGGCCATCCTAGTGACGATGATTTTCTTTGGAATGACCGTGCAGGACGCCACATTGTGCACCTTTAGCAATTTTATACCTTCCTTCATCACTACAGGATACTTTTGGTTGGGCGATCGATGGATTACAATTCGCATGCGGCGACGTTTTCCTCTTGCCAGTCAAACTTCGAAACGACTCTGGACACAAGGACTCATCATAGTGCTCTACACCGCAGCCATGGCGCTCGTGCTCAAAAGCTCTGAGGGTGCATTCGATCATAGTTATCACAGCGCAGATCTTCCGCATCCTGGGTTTATCAAGTCCTTCGTAGCATGCCTATTCGCAACGGTTCCAATCACAGCCATATACGAGGCAGCTTACTTCATTCATAATTGGAAAAAAAGCGTGGCTGAAACAGAACGATTGGCACACACCACCACTCGCTCACAATTGGAGGCGCTCCGCAACCAAGTGAATCCACACTTTTTGTTCAACTCACTCAATACCTTGGCAAGTATTATTCCCGACCAACCTGAAGATGCCGTTCAGTTTACGCTTAAACTTAGTCAGGTCTACCGATCTATTCTCGACCTCAAAGACAAACAAGTGGTCACATTGCAAGAGGAATTGACCTTTCTCGAAAATTACATATTCCTTTGCAAAACGCGGTTTGGTCAAAGCATCTCGTTCGACATTAGGATCGATGAGATGGTAAAGAATCATTTCTTGGTTCCACTCACCTTGCAAATGCTATTGGAAAATGCCATCAAACACAACGTGGTGTCACAACGACGTCCTCTTCATATTGAGGTTTACAATGAGGGAACAGATCTCATTTGCATGCGCAACAATGTGCAAGTAAAATCATCAGAAGTAGAAGGTACTGGCACAGGAATCAAAAACATTCGTGAACGATATCAACTTACTTTCGGCCTGCCCGTTGTCATAAATCATACTGAGCACACCTTCGTTGCTAAACTTCCAATTATTTCCATCCATGACCATTCGCGCACTCCTCATTGAAGACGAGCCCCCTGCAGCGCAGCGACTCAAAAAATTGATCTTGGGATTGCGCCCGAATTGGCTCATTGTCCATACAATCGACTCCGTAGAAGATGCTGTAGAATGGTTCGACAAGAACGAAGCACCCCATTTGGTATTCATGGACATCCAATTGGCGGACGGTCTTAGTTTTGAAATTTTCAAAAAGACCAAGGTCGATTGTCCCATCGTTTTTACGACAGCCTTCAATGACCATACACTGGAGGCTTTCAAGGTTAATTCCGTAGACTACCTCCTGAAACCCATTGATGAGAGGCAATTGGAAGCCGCATTGATGAAATTCGAACGCACGCGCATCGCTCCAATTGATATGCACTTGGTTGCACAACTATTGAATCTGCGCGGCAAAAATATCGAAAAGGAGAGAAAGCGTTTCTTGGTTAAAACAGCAGGAAGATTGTCATTTATTCCAGTAGAAGAGATCGCATTCTTCTTCAGCGAAGAGGGCAATGCATTCATAGCAACCCGCTCGGGTGAAAGGTTTTTGGTGGATCACACCATTGAGGAGATTGAAAAAGAAATTTCAACGGAGCAGTTCTTTCGGATCAACCGAAAAATGATCGTGCACATCGATAGCATTGTGCGCATCGAAAATCACTTCAACAATCGCTTTTTGATTGAAACGAATCCCTCATTTGAAGAAGAAATTATCGTGAGTCGACTCCGTGTTGCGGAGTTCAAAGAGTGGTTGGACCAGTAATTTTAAAATCTGTAACGGACGCTGAATCCGCCAGTATCTAATTCCTTATTACGACCATTGTATAAATTGATTACGGGCTTCCAATCCACAGAAACTTGAAAAGGCGTGCTTGGGAAAAAATACTCCATTCCAATGATGGCGTCCACCCCTGCAACCGAACTAGTGGTTCTCAAATATTCATACCCACGCACTTGATTGTTGTAATAGTTGACATGCGCTCCACCCCCAAGATACCACTTGAATCCACGCACATTGAATGCTTGCATATGCATTTCATACAAACCCGTAAGACTTACTCCACCCTTGCGTTGCATGGCCATGATCTCTATCACATCACGATCGCTCATAAACCTCTGAAAGGTAACTCCCGCTCCAAAACTGAAACGAGCGCCTATGGCATTTTCGAGCATACCTCGTTGAGCAACCGCCATTTGTGATGCTGCCATCATTGTGAAAAGCATCGATATTTTCAAAAAATTATTCAAATTCAAGGTGGTGTTTTTTGCCAAATTCTATTTGAGCAAACATAAATTTATCTTGCGCCATCTTGGCGAGTGCATTGATACGTTGCTTGAGCTCAATAGTTGTATCCACCACTGCATTATTTATGCTATCCAAAGGCAATTTGCTGATCCTCACCAATTCTACATATTCTGTATTGGCAAAACTCTGGTATTGACCAAACAACTCTTGAGCCGCCACCTTGAGTGATGGATCCTTTTCAAAAGATCCAATACTGTCCAAGGCCAATAAGCCATGAGCTACGTCTACCTTGAGGGCTGTCATCGCAAGGTCTAACTGAGTTGCCGTGAGTTCTGACTTGTTCAATGTGCTATCTAAATTGTCAATGGCATCTACAATTTTTTCTTGCAAACCGATGATGCTGTCGTTGTATTCGGCTGCCAATTCTGACTTGTGCACGCAAGCCGACAACAGGAATATGCAAAGTATCCCGGCCATGATGCTGCGGCTCATTCTTGTATCAATTCTTCTCATTCGCCTTTGCTTGAATTTGGGCATAAAGCTACGTAAACTTTGTGAAGACCAAGGTCCGTCCTATATCATTAATCAACCCCTTCCAAAGCGCTCATAGCCTCCAATAACACAGTATAATAATCTTGACGTAACATTTTGCTTTTCAACCAACAGAAAAAGGTAATGGCTTGTATGTCCTCCTTCTCACGCGGCCATGCTAGATTCGCCTGATCCACCGCATCGATGAAACTTTGTTGTTGTACAATGTCGGGGCGATCTATCAACCTTTTGATGAAATTCAGAAAGAAGCCTGCGCGTTGATAAATTGGCTCGGATAAGAAATTGGAATAATACCGTTCCATTGACCGAATCAAGTTCAAGGCAATATCTTCTTTCGCATATTCAAACAAGATGATCACTTCAATCATTTGTTTTTTAAATCGCCACTCCAATCCCATGGTGCGTTCTAACCAATCATCTGAGCGATCTATGCCTAAAATCACCTGATAGGCCGTCTTGTACTGAGCGGATTGAAAGTAATACACTGCTAGGTTCAATTGCATATTCAAGCGCTCCTTCACATTTGATTTCCATCGGTCGTCCTTGAGAATGTGTCGCACCCGTTCGATAGCTTGTTTGTTTTTGCCCGTAAAACTATCCACCGCAGCGCGCAAGGCTACCATCTTACCATAGAAAGGCGACTGCTGGAGCGCTCCTTTGGGCAAGCTTTCTTCCAGTTCCTCCAAGAGCATAGAGGAGGCCTTCAAACGTCGCATGCGATAGGAGGCATGCGCCATCATATATGAGAAGCCAATTCGATAGGCCACAGGGGCATCTTGCAAGGCCCCCGTGGAATTTAAGTGTTGCACTGTTTTACTCAAAAAAGGCTCAAACCGACTATAATCCTTGGCACTCACTGCTGCGCTCCGGGCCATTTCTACAATCCGATACATATAGGCCACATCGCGCATCTCATGATTACTTAAACGCATGTGCTCAAATA
>JAIYCK010000266.1 GCA_027488055.1 Flavobacteriales bacterium
CCGCCGCTGACCGTAAATTGATTGACGTGCACTTTGGGAACCAAACTATGTTTAGCTCCTGCCTCTAAAATACGCTGCATATCGTGATTGCTGAAGTAGTTTTCTTCGCAAAACACATCAATGTAATCGGCCAAGCCTTGCGCACCGACTTCCGGAATCATTTCATCTATCAAGAGATTGATGTAAGCATCTTTATTCTCCTTGTATTTAGCTGGAAACGCATGCGCACCCAAAAAAGTGGCCTTCACCCGTATAGCGTGCGCATCCCGAATGCGTCGAATGACACGCAGCATCTTCAATTCATTTTCGGTATCCAAGCCGTAACCGCTTTTGATTTCCACGGCACCAGTACCCATGAAGGTAAGCATATCCATTCGCTCCATGGCTGCCTCAAACAAATCGTCTTCTGACATGGCAGCAAGTTTCAATGCTGAATTTAAGATCCCACCTCCACGGGCTGCAATTTCTTGATAGCTCAAACCCTTGATACGATCCTCAAATTCAGCGGCACGCGACGACGCAAATACTGCGTGTGTATGTGAATCGCACCAGGTCGGAACGAGGTACTTTCCTTCAGCATCCAACACCTCCAAATCACGCCAATCGGTGATCCCGGGCCAATCAATCATCGCACCCTGATCCACAATGATCCCATCCTCTACTGCCATCCAAGCGTCATTGATACAAGGTATTTCTGCCATTGCCGAGCCTTGGAGAATGGGATCGCCAATGGCGCTGGTACCCACTATTTGTCCGATATTCTTTATCAATAACTTCATTTCAGCAATATTCCTAATAAATTTGCTTGGATGCGCCGATTTTTACAACCAAAACAATCAAAATGATGAACAACTTCCGTTGCACTTTGTGCCTGTTGGTTGGTGTCTTTGTTTGCCAACTGACAAAGGCGCAATACATCGAGGCTGACAGTGCATATGTAGGAAGACGAAACAGCCTGATGTTGCTCGCCAATCCGATTGTTGCCTTCGCATTGCAAAGCAATGGATCGAATCTACAATACGGCCTAAGCTACAAAAGAGTGATGTCCAACACCCGTCGATTGAAATTGGCTATTGGACATGAGTTCGCCGATCTTTCTCCGAATCAATCCACATCCAATGGTCGCTATTTTCAGCAAAGCACCGACAGCACCATTGCGGTCACCGACGTCACAGAAACATATAACCGAACAACCATTCGGGGCGGTTTGGAGTGGAGCGAGTACCAGGCAAAAAACGCTATGTATTATGGAGTTGATCTTCAACTTGGAGTGCGCAAGCATCACTACGATGCGTATACCAATCATTTCAGCAAATTGGCTGTTGATTCGACTCAAATAAATCCCTTTGTATTCGCTAATGAGCCAGACTCCATTGTGGGCGTTTACGATTACAATAACCGGTATATTGATATTGGTGTCGCTATCCACATCGGTTATCGCATACACATCAAAGAAAAATGGGAAGTTAATCTCTCGTTTAGTCCGGAGTTCAACGTATATTTTGCGGGCAAAAACACATGGAACCTTGATACACCTGCACCGCTGCAATATCTGCCTTCAAGCGGTTTTGAAATGCAATTGCGTTTATTATTGGTGGATATAGGTTATCGATTTTAAAAATAAATTATGGCTTCAAATTCTTTCGGCGAAGTGTTGCGACTTACCACCTTTGGTGAATCACATGGTCCCTCTATTGGCGGGGTGCTGGACGGCTTTCCTCCCGGCATCTTCATCGACACTGCATTTATTCAAAAAGAAATGGAGCGTCGCAAGCCAGGCCAAAGCGATCTGACAACATCGCGTGCTGAAGCGGACGAGGTACACATCTTGAGTGGCGTATTTGAGAATGTAAGCACCGGCGCGCCCATTGCGTTCCTCATACACAACCGCGATCAACGTTCAGAAGACTACACTGCATTGCAGCATGTTTACCGACCCGGTCATGCCGACGAGGTGTATGATCTTAAATATGGATTGCGAGATTATCGCGGCGGTGGACGCTCATCGGCCCGTGAAACCGCGGTTCGGGTGGCCGCGGGCGCCTTTTGTAAATTGCTATTGCAAAAAGAAAATCTTATTCTATTTTCTTATGTGCATTCCATAGGCGATATACACCTCACTACACCACCGATGGAAGTTGATTCGATTCAAATCGAAACCAATGCCGTGCGATGTCCAGATCAGGTCAAAGCTTCGGAAATGATTAAACAAATCGAATTAGCCAAAGCCAATAAAGACAGCCTTGGTGGTCAAATCATGACTGTCATAAAAAACGTCCCCATTGGACTCGGCGATCCCATCTATCAAAAACTCAATGCACGTTTGGCATATGCTATGATGTCGATCAATGCCGTGCAAGGATTTGAAATGCATCGCGGCTTTGAGCGCACCGGCTGGAATGGATCCGAAAATAACTTATTTGAAACAGGGATTTCAGCGGGGATTAGCAATGGTAAACCCATTGTATTCAATGTCGCTTTCAAGCCAACTTCTACCATTGCGCAACTACAAAAGGCCAAAAACACGGAAGGCGAAACCGTCACATTGGAAGCCGCCGGCAGACACGACCCTTGCGTATTGCCAAGGGCAGTTCCCATTGTCGAGGCCATGACCGCTCTCGTACTTGCTGATGCAATGCTCATGTCAAAAAGTCAAAGGATATGAGAATAGACAAATACCTTTGGTGCATTCGTGTGGCAAAAACACGCAGCATTGCGGCAGATCATTGCAAGGCCGAAAAAGTACAAGTGAATAACGAGCTGATAAAAGCTTCGCGTGAGCTCAAGATCAACGATGTCATCACCGTAAAAAAAGGGCCTATCTATTTTCGTTTTCAAGTATTGGGCATACCAGTGAGTCGCATTGGCGCTAAACTTGTCAGCACTTATGCGAAAGATGTAACCACTGAAGAAGAATTATTAAAACTCGAACGCATTCGCTTGCAGCAAACCTATGAGCGACCGCGCGGTTTGGGTCGTCCCACTAAAAGAGAACGACGGGTGTTGGATGATTTCATGGATGGAGAATTTGATGATTTAGACCAAATAGCGGAATGAAAGTAAAACGCATCCAAGCCTCAGAAACACGCGCCTTGCGGCATTTGGTGTTGTGGCCGCATCTCACTCATGAGCAAGATTGCACCATCGATATCGATGATCGAGCAGACGCTATGCACTATGGTGTCGTATTCGAGCATGAGATCGTGGCCATCGGTTCCTTTTTTCAAATGAACACGCCTAAGTTAGAGGCGAACTTTCCTTATCGACTCAGAGCGATGGCAGTACATCCCGCTCATCGCGGTCGGCATGTTGGCCAAGCATTGATACATCAAGCTATTGCCGATTTGAAGCAACAAAATGTAGACGTGTTATGGTGCGACGCGCGCATTGGGGCCGTGCCGTTCTATGGCAGTCTGGGATTTGAGCTGCACCCAGAAGTATATCAAATCCCGCTCATCGGAGCGCATCAATTCATGTGGCTATCATTATAAAAAATGAATAAAATAACATTCATACTTTTTATTCTTTTCTACAATAGCCTATGTATTGCTCAGAAAATTAAAATCGGTATTCCGCCTGTTTATACCGTGGAAGTTGATACCAGCGAATGGTCCATTTTGTTTCCCAAGCCATCGGCCTTGATGCTTTA
Organism: Flavobacteriales bacterium; assembly: GCA_027488055.1. GTDB lineage: Bacteria > Bacteroidota > Bacteroidia > Flavobacteriales_D > Sanyastnellaceae > CANHSF01. The sequence goes on from JAIYCK010000266.1 coordinate 3,650, forward strand.
TAATGGTGGTATACCGCAGGAACTGACTCACAAAGAAACAGGGTTTATCGTTTCGTTGAAAGCCGGTTATCTCGTGGACCTTAAAAGCATTCAGTGGTTGAATAAAATGGTTGAGAAGGATCCATCAATCGCTTCATCTAAGGAAAATTCAATCAATCGTGCCTTTCTCAACGATCCGATTGCGAGCCAGCGCGCTTTGCTGTGCGGGCGTGTAAAAGCGCTGCCCGAACAGTCCCTCCTCCCCTTTGAAGCCTATCAAAAAAGTGATGCGACATCGAACATAGCGAATAGTTTTTTTTGGATGTCTGATACCCATTACATACATATCTATTCACAACAAACACCCAATGAATCGGAGCAAAAATGGCTCAAAGAAATCGTGGCTAGCGTGGGCACGATAAGCACTGCAGAGATGGATGCTATGGCCCAATATCCATTGGCATATCCCGATACATCCATAGTGGCAGCCAACCGCAAGCAACTACTTGGTCGGAGCCATAGCGAACTCGCCGAGCAACTTATGTTACCCGAAAATGAAAATCTCATCTTGAGCGATTTGGGCTTTCAATACACTTTTACAGCGATGCATCAATCGCTTCTGCGCTTTGTGGAACATGACATCAGCTTGGATGAGATCATTGCATTGCGCACCAAATGGTATCCTGAAAATGTAAATCCATTTATAGCATATCATTTGCCTATGCAACGTAAGGATGTCTTGATGTCTCAGATTTATATGGAAAAAATCTTTGATGTATTTCCAACCACCGTTCATAAAATAGAACCCATTTATCCACCAACTGATGACAAAATCGAATACTACGAAGCATATAACGACAGTGTGTATTATCTGCTTCAATTGGACAATCGGAAAGCCCGATTATCATATCATTTAGATTCTCTGCGGATTGAGCATTGGATTTCAAAAGATGGCAAAACAGAACGAGAAAAGTATGAGACGAAACGCCATCGCAGTCCTGTCCGCATGGAACAACTGAAAGGAAACACCAATGATTTCACCTTGCGGACACCGGAAACGATTCGAAGTAAGAATGAAATTTTGCGCTCTTTTGACGCTCATTATTTCTATCGTCATTCATCAAGTACTGCTCACCTTTTTCCATTTCGCACACCGTCTAAAATATCGGCATATGAGTCCTTTGTGGTCTACGAAATCGATCACGAAGATCAAAAAATAATAGATCGATACTTTGCATCGAACGACACACTGCGCTACTACACCAAGGGAGATATGCGCGATGAATCACCAGACATGATCATGTATCGCGGCGCCAAAAAAATGGAATACAAATCGCTTCCTCAAAAACGACTTTATGGAACATCGATTTTCACTACGGATTTGAATCAAAATAAAGAATTGGAGTATTGGCAGTTTTATGTTTCCAATGGCGCAGTCATTCAAACAAATTTCTATGCCACCCATGAAGCGGACGACAGCCTAAAAAAATATCAGAAGAGCGTTTTGAAGCTGCCTATTCTTAAAAAGCTGATCTCGACAAGCACCTCGACCGGCATCAACGACCATCAAATGTTGTTTCTTTCCAATGAACAGTTTGAATCCGACTTGATCCAAGACATGGTCGCAGTGGCTGACTCAGATGCACTCAGCGAAGATCGCGCTGCACTTATGGAACGCGACACTACCGTATATCAATACCCGATGCGCGACGCCATTTTTATGCCCAGCGACCTTGAGGGCATGCTTTTCATGGAAGCGCAGTTGGGGAAAACACCTTTCTCGCAATTGTCTACATTCACGCATTATAAAATTGGATTCATCATCGAAAAAGACGGTCGATTGACTCACTTGCATGTCCGTTGCATCGGAGGAAAACCAACCATGGCTGTTGAAAATAAACTTTTTGACATCGTACGAAAAATGCCCAATTGGAAGGCCGCCACATACGATGGCTATCCCGTTCGTTCATATGGATCGCTCTATTTTGGATTGTATGTGAAGAATAAGAAATGACTACCACAATAGACCTCTAGCCCTGTCGAGACCTCCTACAATACACAATTGAGATTCATATTAGCCAATATTCTTCTCCTCAAGTTATTGTTTGCGGGATGCATAAGCCTTTAGATCCTCCAAAGCAATTCTGCGATGCTTTTTCATTCGTGTGAACGGAATAGCGCCCGACTCCAATAGCATGACCAGATGCGGGCGTGACACATTGAGCATATCGGCCGCTTGTTGGGTAGTGACCTCGCATTTCGAATGCACCAAAGTGACCGATCGACCCTCAGCCACATGATTGATCATTTCTTTTAATAGAAAAAAAGATTTACGAGGAATCTCAATGGTACCATCAACGCCTGGCAATGTGACCTGGACGCTTTGATTCGACCTTTTCTTAATGTATTGCGCAGATTGCGCTAGCGCTTCCAAAGAAGTAAGCGCAACTTGCTGCTCCCCTCTTTTAGCCTTTCTCACCCAAGATTTCATACGAAGTTTACTATTTTCAATAGAATTCAAACTTAAGCCAAATAAATAAATTTAAATACTTGTTTGAAAACATTTTAACGTATCATTATCAACAACCCAACAAACACACACAAGACTAATATCCAATATCATAAACCCCTATAACAGCCATGTTTCAGGAATTCTCGTACGCATTAACATTACACTTTACTTTAAAATAACATTGCATTTTTGACTTTCTAGACAAAACCCTTTCACCAAACAAGACAATTTTATTAATTAAAATTTCTAGTTAAAAAATAGCTCTATGGCTCACCATCATCCGCTTCGACCTCACTCTTCGCTTGTGGGTGCTCATTGATCCTAGAGCTCATTGATCATAGCGATGGAGGCAAGAAAACTACTCCTATGTATTCTTGAAACCAATCAAGAGTGCTTAACTTCGCCACCAAATAAAAGAATCTGTTCATATGCCACACATCAGTATAAAGGCTCATGATATGCCTGCCTCACCAATCCGCAAATTGGTTCCATTCGCAGAGGCGGCCAAAAAATTGGGACGCAAAGTATACCATCTCAACATTGGTCAGCCCGATATTGAGACACCGGAAATTGTGAGGCAAAAAATGCAATTGCTCGACCTCAAAGTAGTAGAGTACAGCAATAGCGAGGGCATCGCTGCATACCGCGACGGACTCGTCAACTACTACGAAAGCAAGTCAATCACTTTGACGCGTGAGCAAATCATGGTCACCACTGGTGGCTCAGAAGCACTTGTCTTTGCATTTATGACATGTTTCAACCCGGGTGATGAAGTGATTATTCCAGAACCATTTTATGCAAACTACAATGGTTTTGCTGTAATGGCAGGAGTCAAAGTAATACCAGTAATGAGCGATATCAGCACTGGTTTCGCATTGCCCCCAATGGAGGCCTTTGAGGAATTGATCACTCCTAAAACCAAGGGTATTCTTATATGTAATCCAGGCAACCCTACAGGATATCTCTATAGTCAAAACGAGTTAGAGAACCTTCGTGACATCGTTAAAAAACACGA
>JAIYCK010000059.1 GCA_027488055.1 Flavobacteriales bacterium
GAACATGGTTGAACTAGCGAATCACCGCTATACTCCCTTCAAATTGCTCTCCATCATTCCGATGCAATAACATGAAATAAGTACCCTCTGGCAGACCTTCGGCATTCCAATCGTTTTTGTAAGACGAAGATTCAAATACCTTTTCGCCATTTCTATTGAAAACAACTAGCGTTGAATTGGGATATTTCTCCAATCCATTGATTTCGAACGTATCGTTTTTAGAATCGTTGTTGGGTGTAATGACATTGGGAACGATAAAATCACATGAGCGGGAATCAATACGCACGCGTCCCGTTTGACCACATGCGTCTGACACTGTCACCAGCACTTCGGCCGTCCCTATGGATACAATGCCATTCGCTGATGGCGCAATAACATTGCTTGCAAATGAATACTCATATGGAATATAACCGCCCGTTGCAAGTGCTCCAGACTCCTGATTATGGCATAGCATAAAATCATCCCGCACAATGAACTCTCCTTCACTTTGAAGCGTAACAAGCGCATAATTAGCTACGGCAGTATTGCCACATACGTCGGATACACTGCATGTAATCATTTGATTGTCTGATACGATCATCGATATTGTTTCCGTATCCTGACCCGACGACCATGCTATCTGGATGTCTCCCACAGTATTGACCAAATCAACCATCAAAGACAATTCTTGATTGGGACAAATCGTTTCATCATCTGCCACAATTTGAGCACTTAATTGTGTAGGTATAACATCAATTTGGATCGTTGTCTCATTGCGCAACCCACAACCATCTGCCACCACTAACAACATGGTTTGCGAGTTAATCGCCGATGTATTCAGCACTTGCGAAGTGGATATTGTGGTACCATCGGCTATCCATTGAAATGTATAGGAACCATTGCCTCCGGCCACTATCGGTTCCACCACCATTGGCTCCAAACAACCGAATGATAATTCGGTATTGACATTGGTCACCACTTCGGGAAGTGCAATTAGAATAAGCGTTGAGTCCGTCCCTAAGTTGGTGCATTCGTCCATGACATCGACCACAAGCCACAAATGGTCCAAGCCAGTGACATTGAGATCAAAGGAAGCTGTATTCGCTATTTCCTCTTGCTGACCACTGACATGCCATTGATAGATGTAGTTGCCTGTGCCACCAGAGACAACAGGCGTTTCGACAGACCACAACTGACTGCAATTGCTCGCAACCAATTGCTCGGACGCATGGACCTCAATCGCCTGAACATCAAGCACAATGGGTGACTGAGCGACCGCGCTGTTGCCACATACATCAGTCACTGTGAGATACACTAATTGATTGGGAAGTGCTAGTACAGAAGCAGTGGCCTCTGAAGAGATCTCTGCACCTTGAAAAATCCATTGATAATTGTATATATCTCCCACTCCACCGCTTACTTGAGCCGAAACAGGCAAAGCATCTTGACACATCCCAAAAATTGGATTGATCGACGCATTGATGGCGACTGGTGACTGCACTACCAAGAGCTCATCAGTCCCGATGGAATTACACCCATCCTGCGCTTGGGCCTCCAAAACGCCTCCTGTATCAACGGGAAAAGCAATCGAATTACCCAATCCAATCCACTCATCATTGTAATACCAGTTCACATCACTCGAGCCAAGTCCGCCTGTGACGAATGCATTGACCGTTTTTGTTTCCAAGCAGTTCCCTTGTACATCTTCCCCAATATTGATCATTGGCGGCGTATTATACAGCGTCACTTGCAATTGATCCACACCTGCGTTGTTACACGCATCTGTTACCACCACAGAAACCTCAGAAGTGACTGGGCCTGTCCAAAGAAAGCTAGCATCCGTATTGGAATTACTCGGATTGCCGTTGATATACCATTGATAGCTATAAACACCATTGCCACCCGTGGGATTGATTTGAATTGCGATATCTTGTGTGCAATTCACCGTCAGGTCAGGTCCAGCATCGAATTGAATTGCAGGGTATGGGATGAATGATATCAAAACAGCGCCCGTTGCGACAGGTATCACATTGCAGACATCGGTCACCGTATAGGTCATGTTTCCTGGAATTGGATCTACAACCACGTATGGATTGCCGACCTCTTGATTAGACCATTCCACTACTTGCATTCCGCTACCTCCAATGATATCGAGTTGCAAGGAAGCCTCTTGATCGCAATAGATCTCCACCGGCGAATGGGTAATTGCAAGCGGCATTGCATCTCTGATTTCGAGATTGAGTTCAAACGCAAATGCGTTGATCTCATCGCAACTTATTGTTATAGTCAGTTCTTCAGAACCCTCTATTTCATCATCTGTCAAAGCTACAATTGGCAAAAGCAAAATATCTTGTCCAGAAGGCATAACGAATGTGGTCGGCATATTCTGAAAATCTGCCCCATTCGATGCGCTGCCACTGCATGTAAATTGAAAATTCAAAGTACCTGATAGGCCGTTGGATCGGGACAAAGCCAATTCGCCACCTTGACAGCCTTCAACCAAATAGAATGCCTCAGGAGCATATACAGGCGGCGCATAAACAGCATTGATTTCGAAAAATTCAGAGTTGTTTCCAACAGCAAAAGCATCTTGACTCAGCCAGGTGAATGCAACGCAAAGAGCGAAAAATTGATTTTTCATTAGGGTGATCGCAGTTTTTCAGTTTATAACACACAAGAACTGACCTCAGTCGTACTTGCCGATATGAATCAGTTCATTGTATTAACCAATTCAATACATGGCGGTATACGAGAGCACTCACATAAAAGGTTCGCTCGAACGTCGAAAAAAACTACTCAAGGATGTGTTGGAAAAATGTGACCCATTTTTTCGACTTTAGCCTTTAGATATCCTTGATTTTCATGAAAAACCTCTGTTGGAAGATAGATTTGCTCGACTACTTGGATTCCTGCTTTGGAGAGGGCGTCAATCTTCGCAGGATTGTTGCTAATCAAACGCACAGTGCCAACGCCCAATGCTTTCAAAATCTCAATGGCATCGTGATATGATCGTTCATCTGCCTGAAAACCCAATTTGTGATTCGCTTCAACTGTATCCAAGCCTTGATCTTGCAGATTATATGCTTCTAACTTGTGGACCAAGCCAATGCCACGACCCTCTTGCCGGAGGTAGATCAGCGCGCCACCGTGTTTTTCAATGTAGCGCAAGGCGTTTTGTAATTGTTGCCCACAATCACATCTTTTAGAGCCAAACACATCGCCTGTCATGCATTCGCTGTGAATACGCACAGACACAGCTTGTGAAACATCAAACGACTTGGAAGTGAGTACCACGTGTGGCATGGACTCCACTGCGGAAGCGAATGCCCACATGTCGAAATCACCATAAACAGATGGAATGCTGGATTTAACAAGTGCAGTATGAGGCATTCTAGGTATCAAATTTGACGGCGCAAAAGTACCTCGTTTTCCTTTGTTTTACCTAGAAAAAATAGCGTTTCAATATTTATGCTTCAGCCGCCCCTTTGAGAGCCGTTCGTTCTGAAATGGTCAATGTCAGCAGCGCAGCAAGCACGAGCAAACCTCCACCTACAGTCACTGCAGCCATTCGAGATCCGTGCAATACATGCTCCATGATCGATCCGAAGAAAAGAGAGGCGATGATTTCAGGTAACACGATGAAAAAATTAAATATCCCCATGTAGATCCCTATTTTGTTTTCAGGCAGGCAATCAGCCAACATTGCATATGGCATTGAAAGGATGCTGCTCCAAGCAATACCCACACAGGCCATGATCACAAAAAGTGTCCAACTATTTTCTTGACCTCCCACCCAATTGATGGCCATCAAACCGAGACCACCTATCAATAAGCAAATAAAGTGCGTTCTCTTTTTACCAAATTTGGATGCCAAAAAGGGTAAAGAAAGTGCGAATACAAATGTGATTACATTTTCAAATGAATACGTCAAGCCTGCAAATGCTTGACCAGCTGCATAGGCTTCAGTTCCCGAAGTACCGCCGAAAATCTCTACAGAGACAGTGGGAGTGTAATAAAACCACATCAGAAAAAGTCCAGGCCAAGTAACGAATTGGACCAAGGCGAGTTGCTTCATCAATTTAGGCATGTGCATAATCGCATGCACGATTTCTTCTACCCCAGCGCCAAAACCTTTCTTTTGTTCCAACACCTTGGTTCGGTTGTCCAATTCCGAAGGCGGATATTCCTTAGTGGTAAATACGGTGTACAGGACAGCTCCCAAAAATGCGATGGCACCGATATAAAAACTCCACTTCACGTTGTCAGCTACCTGACCATTTGCGGCCGTATTGCTCACATTGAACACATTGGTAAATATCCAAGGCAAGGCACTTGCGATGGTGGCTCCGATCCCAATAAAGAAACTTTGCATGGAAAAACCAACTGTGCGTTGATCAACCGGCAGTTTGTCGGCCACAAAAGCCCTGAAAGGCTCCATACTAATATTGATACTGCTGTCCAAAATCCACAAGAGTCCAGCTGCCATCCAAAGCGCCGAAGAATTGGGCATCAAAATCAAGCACAATGAACTGAGAATTGCACCAACCAAAAAATAAGGTCTGCGACGTCCCCAGCGCGGGCTCCAGGTGCGATCACTCATGTATCCAATTATAGGTTGTACCAACAATCCAGTCAGTGGCGCGGCGAGCCACAAACCAGGAATCTCCTCTGGTTTTGCGCCGAGATTCTCATAAATCGAACTCATGTTGGCCATTTGCAGCCCCCATCCAAATTGAATGCCCATGAATCCAAAACTCATGTTCCAGATTTCCCAAAATCCCAATCGCTTTTTTTCCATATCGAAGGAGTAAATTAAGGTTGCTTAAAATAAAAAACCGCCTTGCAGCGTGTGCAATATAAAGTAAGTGTAAACAATACACCAATTTACACATAAAAAAACCACTCCGAAGAGTGGTTTCTATTTTTCAAGGTATTGCATTTTGTGTTACAGTCACCTATTCAAAGGCAGACGCTCACAGCGTCAATGACCTCACACGTTGCGATTCAAGCAATTCAAATCCTCGAATGCCGACTTGAGTCGCGCTACAAATGTCTTTTCACCTTCTCGCAACCATACCCGTGGATCATAATATTTTTTATTGGGTTTATCCGCACCTTCAGGATTACCGATCTGATCTTGGAGGTATGCAGCTTTGGAAGTCATATAGGTCCTCACGCCGTCCAAGAAAGCCCATTGCATATCTGTATCAATGTTCATTTTGATGGCGCCATAGCTGATGGCCTCGCGGATTTCTTCACGACTGCTTCCACTTCCACCGTGAAATACAAAATGGATTGGTTGTGCTTTGGTTTGAAACTTAGATTGCACAAATTCTTGACTGTTACGAAGAATTTTTGGCTCCAACTTTACATTACCTGGCTTGTATACACCGTGCACATTGCCAAACGCCGCAGCGATTGTAAAGCGATTGCTTATTTGACTCATGTGTTCGTATGCATAAGCTACCTCGTCGGGTTGGGTATAAAGTTTACTGCTGTCAACACTTGAGTTGTCGACACCATCTTCCTCTCCCCCTGTTACACCAAGTTCAATTTCCAATGTGATGCCCATGTTGGTCATTCGCTTGAAATAGGCGCATGAAATTTCAATATTTTCATGGAGTGGCTCTTCGCTGAGATCCAGCATATGTGAGCTAAACAAGGAGCGATTGTGCTGCGCGAAGTGCGCTTCGCCATGTTCCAGCATGCCATCCATCCAAGCGATGATATTTTTGGCACAATGATCTGTATGCAAAATAACAGGCACGCCATACGCTTTGGCCATTGCATGCACATGATAAGCACCAGCAACTGAACCAATTACACTCGCTTGTTGCTGATCATTTTTGAGACCTTTTCCGGCATTGAAAGCACCTCCGCCATTGCTGAACTGAATGATGACGGGAGAGTTCACATCGCGCGCTGTCTCAAGCACTGCATTGATGCTATTGGAACCAATGACATTGACCGCTGGAAGCGCATACTGATGAGCCAAAGCATCATCGAAAACGGCAGTAACTTCGTCACCGCTAAGAACACCTGGATTGAATTTCATGCGAACGTGAAGATAATTGTTTAATGGTCGCTAATATAAGGTACAACCATCAAACGCATTCACCTCTTCAAGGGGATTGGTGATCCCCTCTTGGCAACTCTCTTTTTTTGTATTTGATCATCTGCGACCATCGCATGCTTGGCACTTCGATTACCTTGGCAAAAATCCAAGCAAAAAAGATGGAAATGAGCGCTGCTGCGATCAGCATAAGTGCCTTTTGCAAAGGACCTTCGCAGAAACGACCGGCATAATACATGAGCTGACAACCTGCAAAACCATGCGTCAAATAGAGCGAATAAGAGATTCCTCCGACCCATTCCGCAAATCGGTTTCTGAATTCGGCATATACAATCACAAGCGCTGTGATCAATGCAAAGAAGGCTCCTTCTTCTGAGATTTCGTTGAAAGAAAGAATGGCATTGAACACAATGTAAGACAGGAATTGAATGTGATTAATACGACCAATTTTCAACAAGAACGCACCAATGCCAATGGCGAAGACGGGAGCATGAAAAAAGAAGATATGCTTTTCGTCGTATCCCAGCAAGCACGTGGTGAGCGGAATCAAAATTAATAGCAGGTAGGACAACCATTTGCGCGCGCCAAACAACAATGGGAAAGCCAATGCGATGAAAATGTAATATTGAAATTCAATGGCCAGTGTCCAATAGACATCTTGGAACCAATCGTTGTCGAAAAAACGCGCCGTTAGCAAAAAATTATGACCAATTCTCGGCCAGTCATAAGCGATTTGATATCCACCTTTGGCCCAATAGAGCAGCTCCATGATGGCATATAACAGCATCGACAAAACAAA
>JAIYCK010000227.1 GCA_027488055.1 Flavobacteriales bacterium
AATAGAGGAGTCGGCCTTCAGAATATGTTCAGTCGCATCAACTCAATCGGTGGTAATTATAGTCTCAGCACAGCAGAAGGTCAAGGTGTTCGATTACGGATCAGTGTGCAACTGCCTGTTAGGTCGATTTAACTTTTTCGGCACCAATGTATTTGTCGCGCCAAACCAAGAACGGTTTTTCGATCCACCTGTGCATCGCATAAGCCAATAAATACGACATGATCCAAAAGACAAAGAAAGCATTGACGCCCCTGCATGCAGAAAAAGATTCGCTCAATATTGCAATGAAGCCGCAAACCAAGGTCAAGTTCACGAGATAAATGCTGTATGAAATTCTTGAAGTAAAAGTCAAGAAAGCAACAAACCTGTTTTGTGTGATATTCCAATCACACACCCAAGGAATCAACAAGGCCATAGACATTGACACAATCGTAAAATAGGGAACTTGTTTGAAATACGATTGATTGGACAAATCCAGCGCACTCAAGGCCATGATGATTGTGAGGCCTATCCCAAATAAAGATCTTTTGAATCGTATTATTCGGTGCGTTCGCATCCAATACACAAGAAACAAACCAATCGCAATGGAGTCCCAGCGTAGGATGACCATTTTACGAATGCGGACGTCCATCCAAAAATCATCCAAAGCGGGGTTGAATGCCAAATGCCGACCAATGATGGCGGCAAGGAGCATAAGACTCGTGGACCAGAGATAAGCACGCTGGCCAGTTGTCCATCGCGTGAGTATGCAAATCGCCAATGGCCAAAGAAAGTAGAACCACTCCTCCACCGCTAAACTCCATGATTCCCAGAAAAAACCGACGAGTGGTTGAAACAGATTCTGATAGAAGAAAACATATGACCACCAATTTACATGGTCAGTATGAAAAACAGGCCATATGAGACCAAGCATAGCGAGCAAAAACAACGTCACATAATAGGCAGGTAAAGTACGCAGCCACCGCCGTCTTATGAAGGTCCAATAGGCCGACCAATTCAATTTAGGGTTGGATTCTAGCTCACGAAGCATGAGCCCACCAATCAAAAATCCGCTCAATACAAAAAACAAGTCCACCCCATCAAAAGGTTTGAAAGAGAATACAGCATACCATTGGCTTTCTTTGAGAAAAACCAACGAATGACTCCACATCACCAACAAGATGGCCAATGCCCGTAGTATATCCAACCCCACTACTCTATTCTTCATCGTTGAGCAGATGGTACTGTTTTAAACTGTGATAATTTGATCTGATGTGCCGCTATATCGACTGGTTTTACATGCCGATGGGCTTGCGTGGGATATTGGATTAATTTACTCGCTGGACGAATGGGTCTTCGCACCAACTCCCCTCCACAGTTGGGACACATGCCTTTCAATATCGATTCGCTGCAGCCTGCACAAAAGGTGCATTCAAAGCTGCAAATCATTGCATCCAAGGCATCAAAAGGCAAATCTTTATCACAATTTTCGCAGCATGGTCTGATTTCAAGCATGGCAGCAAAATACAAAATAAATGGAACTTGATTTTATTTAGCCCCTCGGTTTCGCTGCGTCCTGTGGAGAATTTGTGAATAAATCCTTGAAATCCCTTCATTTATTGTATATTTGCAGCCCCTTTGGTGATAAAAGCCAAATACACATGCTCACGGACAATCAGTTGAATCATTTTCAGGACAACGGATTTATCATCATCGATGATTTATCAGAGCGTGTTATCCCCCAATTTTTGTGTGATCAAATAGATGAATTAGTAGCCGCTTCCCTTATGAAGCAAGCCACTATTGGCAAAGCTCAGTTCAATCAAATCAATACAAGCGAACGAGGAGATCTGATTCATTGGGTGGACCCCAATAATTGCGATTCGACGACCACGACTTTACTTGAGCACCTCGATGAGATCAAAATGGATTTGAATCGATCCTTCTATTTAGGACTGCGCGATTTTGAATGTCATCTTACTCAATATCCCATTGGAACGTATTATAAAAAACACGTGGATCGTCACAAAAACGGATCCTCGCGTCGCGTTTCCGTCGTCTATTATTTGAATCCCACATGGACACGAGGTGACGGTGGCGAACTTGTCATCTACACCAATGACCAAAGTATTCGCGTCGAACCTGTCTTCGGACGATTGGCCTTGTTCCTGTCTGAATTAGAACACGAAGTATTACCTACCTCCATTGTACGTAAAAGCCTAACAGGATGGATGTTAACAGAAGAAATAATATAATAAATATACCATTTTCATGAGTCAAACGATTACACCCGGACTGATCCAAACATTGCCAGTATATGATACCCATGATCATGGGTATTTATTGGGTGAAGAAGCCTTTACTATTTTCTTACCCTCCAGAGGTTTAAAAAAGGAAGAGGCCGACCAAGACGAGTATAAAGTCTTTGTATTTTACAATGAGAACGGCGAATTGGAAGCAACGACAAAATTACCGGTCGTTCAAGTCAATGAAGTCGATGTCTTCCGAGTAAAAAATGTAAATACCATGGGTGCCTTTATTGATATTGGCACTGCTCGTGATATTCTGCTTCCCAACAAGGAAATGAACGAACCTTTGGAGGCGGGCTTTACTATTCTGGCGGGTTTGCTCGATGATAAGTTGAGCGGTCGTTTGTACATGACGCAAAAAATAAATGGTTTCTTTCCCAATACAGATATTCCCTTTGAGCGCGGTGATGAAGTGGAATTGTTGATCGGTGAGAAAATCGAAGTCGGTCGTCGTGCATTGGTGAATCAGAAATACATGGCGGCGCTATTCCGCGCTGAAATGACTTTCAATGTAAAACTCGGCGATCGTGTCAAAGGATATATCCGCAAAATCGAAGGAAAAAGTATTTTGGTAAGTATGCAGCGAGAAGGCATGTTGCTACTTGAGGATGCACAAAAAAAATTATTGGGTTATTTGGAGGCCAACAACGGCTATGTCCGTCTCAATGACGATACAGATCCAGAAGAAATCAAACGCCGTTTGCACATGTCCAAAAAGACATTCAAGAAGGCGGCAGGTATGCTCTACCGTGATGGAAAAGTCATCTTGTCAAAGTTTGGTGTAAAGATCAATCAATCAGGTGAATTGCCATCGGCTGAGGAACTTGCCAAATGGGCTCCAAAAGAAGAACTCATTGAAAGACCCGCTCCACAGCGAAGCACCTATTACCGCAGCAATGATCAACGAGGAGAGCGACCACAGCGCAATTACCGCAACCGCGATGAGCAGTCAAGTAGCAATGAAAAGCGCCCCTATAATCCAGCACCACGGAACGATCGCCCCATCAGAAACAATGACAACGAACGTGGGTACAGTAACACACGTCCGCCTCGTGAACGTTCAAGCGAGCGCTCATCTGAGCCCTTCTCTGATCGTGAAAAGAAATCGCTCCGCGAATTAAAGGCACCATCTTCCAAAAAGCCGAATCAAGGTTAAAACCATTGGATTTGCTTAGTAGGTATCGACATCATATGCAATGGCTTCTGGCCGAAGGACTATTTAGAAGTGGGCTATATGTTCATGTGAAAGGACTTCAGCGCAAGAGAGCCATGCTTATGTTTCATTCCATATTGCCTGAGCGCAACCTTGAGCTGCATTTGCGCAACAATTCAATTGCAGAGTTGACTCGCACAGTGCACATATTGAAAAGAATGGGCTCCATTGTGTCCGTAAAACAATGGATGGAAGCAAGTGAACCCAATCAATTTGCGATCACATTTGATGATGGTCTATTGAATAATCTCAATTACGCAGCTCCCGCATTGGCAAAGCTCCATGTCCCCGCTTCGTATTATATCAATACGTCCTATGTGGCAGGCAATGCATTTGTATGGCCTGAAAAATTATCATTGATGACGCGTGATCATAAGGGCACTTTGCATGCACGTGGACAATATTACATTGGGCATGCGCACAATCGCTGGCACAATCGCGATACAGGTTCGACCATGGTCAGCGATTGGATGAGTTTATCCATGGAAGATATTGAGCACGCTTTGAACGAAATTGAAATTCAGTGCGGTGGAATGGAGCTTCTTGAAGCACATCGCGTAATGAAAGGTGAAGAAATTAAAATCCTTAGCGCTATGCCCGGTGTTACCATTGGAAGCCACGGGGTCGATCATCGAGACATGACCACGCTGAGTGAAGCAGATTTAAGAGATACCCTTCTGACTAGTAAAACATATTTGGAGCAGTGCGCTGGTCAAAAGGTGGATGAGTTGGCTTTTCCTTTCGGTGCAACCAATGCCTTTGTTTGTGACATTGCTCGTAAGCAAGGTTATACCCATTTAATTGGTGTGAATGCAGAGAAGGCCTCTCCTCAAATCGCAATGAGATATGGAATCTACAACCATTTGCCCATAAGTATACAACTGAAGTCCATGCTCAGCGAATAAGAGCAATGGTACCCGAAAATTCGTGGATTGTTCCTGTTAGATCTTGCGCAGTTACGCGGTATTGATAGATCCCGTTGGGTGCAAAGTAATCAGAGTCCACCTCCGATTCCCCGACCCATGGCTGACTCAAATCAGTATTTGAATAGCACAGCTCGCCCCAGCGGTTATAGATATTCAATTCATAGGATTCCACCCCAGTCATCTCTGGCATCCATGTATCATTCATCCCATCACCATCAGGTGTGAAGGCATTGGGCGCAAAAAACAAGAAGCCTTGCACTACGATAGTCCCTGAAACACTCGTCCCGCAGCCCCACTCATTCAACACATATTGCGTGATAGTATGGATACCGGCTTCATTGAAGGCATAGGTTCCGTCGCATTGATCCAATGTATTGCCATCGCTCATTATGTACAAACATTCTGAAGCATCCGGGCTAGTGCTTTGTATTACGATGGTTGGATCCAGAATACTCACTACTGTGGGGTTGGCCATAAACGAGGCTGTTGCCGCAGGATGAATGACCACTGCATTGGGCAGCTCGATGGTTTGCGATTGAATGCACCCAAAATTGGTATAGGCCACTACTTCAATATTATATGTTCCAGGATTTGTATACGTATGCGTCAGGGCTGGAGCATAGCTCAAATTTCCATCGTCCAAATCCCAGATATAGTATACCGGCACTTCGCTCTCACTGGTAATTTGGAGGTTGACCGATTCTCCGGGACAACCTTCTGAGGGTTCATAGATTACAGCATTGTTGAACTCCTCCACTACCCATACACTGTCAGTGTAGGATTCCAAACATCCATTTTCGGCAATGGTGAGGGTTACTTCATATATACCGGGTTCGTTAAAATGCACATTCGAGGCGAGCGAATTGGAAGTGGAAACGGGAATTCCATTTTCAAAAGACCATGAGATGGACGCGTTGGCCGTACTTGCGCCGATGGCCTGAAAATCGAAATCGTGAGTGAGAAAACATTGCGGATCTTGGGCTGCAAAAAAGGGTTCCAATTCGCCAAAAATATCAATAGCCATACTCGCCGAATCGGGGCAAGTGAAAGGAGCCGTTGTCAATAAGGTCACTACATAGTGGCCTGTATCGGGATATGTGAAAGTTGGATTTTGTAGAATTGAAACATCGCCCGTACCAATGGTTCCGAAATTCCAATAGTAATCTGTTGCGTTG
>JAIYCK010000145.1 GCA_027488055.1 Flavobacteriales bacterium
CCTGTTTTGTCTGTCACATTGATGGTCTTTACGCCTTTACCTCCGCGATTCGTGATGCGGTAATCTTCCAAGGCGGAACGTTTACCCATCCCTTTTTCGCTGACCACCAGAATGTCACTGTTCGGATCGGCCACACATACCATTCCGATCACCTCATTGTCTGGGAATTCATCTTGGTCAAGATTAACGGCCTTCACTCCTTGCGCTGTTCTACCTACGGGACGCACAGTCGACTCATTGAAACGAATCGCCTTTCCTTCGCGTGTTCCCATGATCACCTCGCATTGTCCATTGGTCAACTTGGCCGCCAACAATTCATCTCCATCCACAATGGTAATGGCATTGATACCGTTTGAACGAGGACGGCTGTAGGCTTCCAATGAAGTTTTCTTGATCAATCCTTTTTTAGTGCAAAGAATCAAGAAGTTATCTTTCACACTTTCTGGGTTCAAAAGATCTTTGGTCGGGATGTAAGCCATCACTTTATCGTCTGGCTCAATCTGAATCATGTTTTGAATAGCTCGGCCTTTGGAAGCCTTGGTACCTTCTGGCACTTCAAACACACGCATCCACAAACAACGGCCCTTTTTGGTGAAAATCAATAGCCAGTCGTGGTTAGTAGCTGTGAAAATATGCTCCACAAAGTCTTCCTGACGAGCCACAGTGCCTTTCGCACCAACACCACCCCTGCTTTGACTTCTATATTCAACAAGATTCGTACGTTTGATATACCCCGCATGCGTGATGGTGATCACAACGCTTTCATCAGGTATCATGTCTTCGATGCTGAAATCTGAGCTGCTCAATTCGATTTGTGATCGACGCTCATCACCAAATTTCTCGATCATATCGCGCATCTCCTCCTTAATAATACCCATGCGCAATTCCAAACTACCCAAAATTTCTTTGTATTTGGCAATCAATGCCATGAGCTCGTCGTATTCTGCTTTGATCTTGTCACGCTCCAAACCAGTCAAACGTTGCAAACGCATGTCCAGAATAGCACGCGCCTGTATTTCAGACAAGTTGAAACGCGTGATCAATCCTTCGCGGGCAATATCTGGGGTTGCACTTGCACGAATCATGGCAATGACCTCGTCCAAATGATCCAACGCAATCAACAATCCCAAAAGGATGTGCGCGCGTTCTTCCGCTTTACGCAATTCGAATTGAGTGCGACGCGTCACTACTTCGTGTCGGTGTGCAACAAAGTGCACAATCATGTCCTTGAGATTCAGAGTCTCCGGACGACCATTCACTAAAGCTACATTATTGATTGAAAATGAAGACTGTAAAGCACTGTGCTTAAATAGATTATTTAACACCACATTGGTGATTGCATCCTTCTTCAATTCATAGACCAATCGCACACCAAGGCGGGATGATTCATCACGGATCTCATGAATTCCTTCCAATTTGCCATCGCTGATGAGGGCCTGTTGCGCCTGGTGCATGGCAGCTTTATTTACCTGATATGGTATTTCGGTCACAATGATGGCCTCGCGATTGTTCACTTCTTCGATGTGGGTTTTGGCGCGCATCACAACTCTGCCGCGACCTGTTTCGAAGGCGGCCTTGACCCCATCAATACCGTAAATAAGACCTCCTGTGGGAAAATCGGGAGCTTTGATGAACTCCATCAATTCAGCCACCGTAATATCGTTGTTGTCGATGTAGGCCATGATACCATTGCCTACTTCTGTCAAGTTGTGCGGAGGCATGTTGGTAGCCATTCCCACCGCAATTCCGCTTACCCCGTTTAATAATAGGTTAGGCACTTTGGCAGGCATCACCTTTGGTTCCTCCAGAGAGTCGTCGAAATTGGGCTGAAAATCAACCGTTTCTTTGTCCAAATCTTCCAAAATGGCTTCAGCAATTTTACGCAAGCGCGCCTCGGTGTAACGCATGGCCGCTGGCGGATCACCATCCATGCTACCATAGTTTCCTTGGCCATCGACCAATGGATAGCGCAATGACCAATCTTGGGCCATACGAACCATAGTGTCATACACTGCGGTATCGCCATGCGGATGGTATTTACCCAAAACCTCACCGACAATACGTGCCGATTTCTTATAAGGACGATTGCTCAATACGCCCAATTCGAGCATCCCGTATAACACCCGACGATGCACAGGCTTCATTCCATCGCGCACATCTGGTAATGCTCTACTGACAATCACTGACATCGAATAATCGATGTATGCGGATTTCATTTCCGTCTCTATGTCAATAGGAATAATTTTTTCTCCCTCGGCCATTTTTATTGAATTGTATTGTAACTAATGTTCAGGTAATTGATTCCTTTTTTAACTCACGAATAAGAGCAGGATCAAACGAAAAAAGATCGTTTTCATACAAGCTGTTGGTGCAAGGTCAAAAAGGCTCGCGAATATACGAAATGTTAAGGGTGGTTTTGTGTTGAAAACCCTCGATTTTATTCACAAATTGCCAATTTTATGGACCCACTGAAATGGATTCTCGGCAAGCATCGGATTGCTGCCCGTTTGAGGGTTCTTTTGCTAATTCAATCCATCTGATATGACTCCATTTGGAGGGCTTTGAAAACGATCGTCAATGAGCGGCATAATGATGCTTTTTGTGGTTCAGAAAATTCAAGTTCTATGCGTTATATTCTTGATTTTCTTCCGTATATTCGTTTGGCACGGTTTAAGCCGCTCCGTTTGCATGAAAGCACTCTTCGCTTCAATATTCCTTCTATTGTTTCAACTGCGATTGAGTGCGCAGGAAACGCCTTATTACATTCTCGATACGATTGCGACCAAAGACTACGTGGCTGTATGGTATGTGCGCAATGGAGAAACGGAAGTCACTGCCACCCATGCTCAGATTGACATCAAGGCCAATTATAAGAGCAGAAGTCAAAAGGCGGCCTACACGAAGCTTCAAAAGAAGGTCATCAAAGTCTATCCTTATGCCAGAGCAGCCGGCGAAGTGATGCAACAATATGAAATGCTTGCTGCTCAGGTCTCGGAACCGCGTCAGAAAAGAGAACTTTTAAAAAAGGCTGAGGATCAAATGAAGGCTCAATTTGAAAAGGATTTACGCGACATGACGGTGTCAGAGGGTGTTATCCTGATCAAGTTGATTGATCGTCAAACGGGTGAATCAAGTTACGAGTTGGTGCGTGAATTAAAGGGTAAAATGGCGGCATTCATGTGGCAAGGTGTGGCTCGCGTATTCGGACATGATTTAAAATCGGAATATGAGGCCGAAGGCGATGATGTATGGATTGAGAATACCATTGAGCTCATCGAGAATGGTACCATCCCCGTTGCACTCAAAAAGGTAAAGCCCATCGGCTCCTAATTATTCCTCAATGATGCACACCTGCACATTGCGTTCCGCCAAATAAGCTTGCACAAGCGGCCAGCAATCTCCTTGTAAACCTACCATTTCAGGCGCAGAAATACCAACATGTTGGTATTTTTTGGACAAAACCAACTCTGCGACTGCATTGCAAGTATACCCCGTAGTGCGTGCCATCGAAATGATCTGCTGATCGCGGTCATATCGATCCAACAAATGTGCAGCTACCGAAAGTGGTTGACCATTTTTCAAACCTTGCATGGTGACGCGCATGATGGTGTAATCCTCCTCCCCTGGCTTCAACTTCCATTGAGGAAACAACAATTTTGCTGTAAGATCGATGGGGCGGATCATTTGGCCATTTACATCAACCATTTCTTTGGAGAAAAAGCCTGCTGCTCTTAATACAGACAAATACTCCACACAACCAGGATAACGCAGTGTTTTTTCGATCATATCGGGCACATGCGACATGGTGTGAATAAGTGAGCGCAAACCGTCGCTGTTCCAGCTTTCGAGTGTACCAACCCCAGGAAAATCGATTAACTCGGTATCACTTAAGGCTTCTCGAACGACTTCCTTGCCATTCTGCACATAGCGCGCTGGACGCGTGTATTCCTCAATTACATCAATTGGTGAGAAAACGGCTTTGTATTCCCATGGCCATTCGCGCACCACTGGCAATCCTCCAACCAAGCACTCGTACTGTTGAATCTCCATGAGCTGATTGTAATGCCCAAAGATGATATTGCCCATGCCAGGAGCTACTCCACAATCCATTACCACTACTACTCCATTGGCTTTGGCCAACGCATCCAACTCAAATGGATTTTCTGCAAAAAATGAAATGTCTACGGCATTTTTTTTCTGTTCAATGACCGTCTTCAACGTTTGATACCCCATGAATCCTGGTACTGCTCCGATGACCAAATCCGCATCTTGAATGCTTTCGACCACGGCCGAAGCATCGGACAG
This sequence comes from Flavobacteriales bacterium, assembly GCA_027488055.1. Taxonomy (GTDB): domain Bacteria; phylum Bacteroidota; class Bacteroidia; order Flavobacteriales_D; family Sanyastnellaceae; genus CANHSF01. The sequence goes on from JAIYCK010000145.1 coordinate 4,306, forward strand.
ATCAGCAATTTGAATAGCTACACCATGCGCCAGAAGCGGTTCCAATGCCTCTTTACTCCTGTCCACCGACGTGACGTGATGTACTTTGGCCAAGTCCTTGGCAATGGCACTGCCCACAAGGCCTGCTCCTAGCACTACAATTTTGCTTTTATTCAATTCCATTATTTATCGTTTTTGAAAAACCATCATTGCCCATTGTTCTTTGGCGCTGCTATGGCTAAATTCCAACCCGCAATCTGCAGCGGCATCCTTAATATCTTGTTCATCCTGTGCATAAAATCCACTGAACATTATCAATGCACCTGACTTCAGCGTTTGGGCATAATATGTCATATCTCGGGTCAAGATATTGCGATTGATATTCGCCAAAATGACATCATACTTTGGCACTGATCCGAGCAATTCAGCACCTCCCATGTGCATCGACATCGAAGTTCCGTTGCGCTCATTATTCTCCTTCATATTCTCAAAGGCCCATTCATCGATGTCAATCGCATCCACTTCACTTGCACCCATTTTCTGCGCAAGGATACCCAGTACTCCGGTGCCAGCGCCCATGTCTAGAACACACTTCCCGTGCCAATTCATTTCAAGCATAGCTTGTGCTACCAAGAAAGTAGTGGCATGATGTCCAGTGCCAAATGACATCTTAGGCTCTATCAAAATATCATACTTGACACCCGATGGTTGGGCATGAAAAGGGGCCCGAATGATCATTTGATCAGTGACCCAAATGGGATCAAAATTACTTTCCCACTTAGCGTTCCAGTTTTCATCTTCGATGAGAATGACCTCCAAGGAGACTTTTTGCTCGGGTATGTTACGCACCATTAAATCTTCTAAGTATGCTTTGTCAAAGGCATTTTCAGGTATATAGGCTTTTAAGCCATTGGATGTTTCGGCGAAGCTTTCAAATGGATATTCGGCCAGCTCTGCAATCAACACTTCTCGCGCCGGCAACAGCGGATCTAGAACAAAAGTGATTTCAAAATAATTCATAGAAGGATCGATTAAGTAGACTGAATAATTGCTGCGAAATCTTTAGCCTTCAAAGAAGCGCCGCCTACCAAGCCGCCATCCACGTCGTTCTGAGCAAATAACTCAGCGCTATTCAATGGGCTTACGCTGCCGCCGTACAAAATGGAAATTGATTCAGCGACATCATCGCCAAAATGATTGCCCAATGACAAACGGATAAACGCATGCATTTCCTGCGCCTGTGTGGTGGTAGCTGTTACTCCAGTACCGATGGCCCAAACGGGCTCATATGCGATGACAACTGACTTGACTTGCTCGCTGCTCAAATGCCAAAGTGCCCCTTGGAGTTGTTTTAAAACACAAACAAAATGAGTACTGGCCTCTCTTTCCGCAAGTACTTCGCCGCAGCAAAAAATGGGAGTTATTTCATTGCGCAAGCAAGCATCTACCTTATTTTTAATGATCTCATCCGTCTCGCCAAAATACTGACGACGCTCGCTGTGACCCACTAAACAGTATTGAACGTTCATCGCTTTTAACATCCCTGCGCTGATTTCACCGGTATAAGCTCCGCTGTCTTTTTCACTGCAATTCTGTCCAGCCAATTGCACATTTAAGTGTTCCATCAACTCGAGACTTCCTAAGTAAAGGGCGGGTGGAGCAAGTATGACCTCTGTATCTTTTGGGAATTCATTTTGATATTCTGTCAAATGCACCGCCAATTCCATTGCCTCGGTGATGGTCTTATTCATCTTCCAGTTACCTGCGACTATCTTTTTTCTCATACTTGTTTTATTACCACGCAAATATGACACAACAAACACTTATTCCTGATGAGAATTGATCCACAAATATTTGTTTGCATCCAAAGGATATTAGTCAGAGCTTGACGTGAAAAGTCGATCTATATTTGAACCGGTCATTGTTACACTACAATACGTGTGATATGGCATCATTTTTATAGCGCATTCTTTTATTAAACCAATTGATAATTTAAGACACACATGAAAAAAAGCATTTTGACAGCTAGTGGTATCGTAATTGCGAGCCTATGCACACAAGCCCAAACTTTAAAGACACATGCCGACAGCGTGTCCTATGCGTTGGGTATGTCCATCGCTGAGACCATCAAAAAGACAGGCATTGTAGAATACAATGAGGCCATCATGATGGAAGCGATCAAGGATGCGTTGCATGGAAAAAGTGATATCAATCAGATCGATGCGGATAAGCTCTATCGCACCGAAATGAAAAGACAGAAAGAAATAGCTACCCAGCGCAACAAGCAGGCAGGAGAGGATTTCTTAGCGGCCAATGCTAAAAAGCCAGGTATCATTACTACTGCATCAGGCCTTCAGTATGAAGTGATCCAAGAAGGTCGCGGTGAGCATCCTGACGCTAACGACAAGGTCACGGTACATTATCATGGTACTTTGATCGACGGAACTATTTTCGACTCATCTGTGGATCGCGGTCAAACCATTTCGTTTGAACTCAATCGCGTAATTACTGGATGGACAGAAGGTGTACAATTAATGACTCCCGGTTCTAGATATCGTTTTTTCATTCCTCAGAATCTAGCCTATGGTCAAAATGGGCAAGGTAAAATAGGCCCTTTTTCCATGTTGATATTCGAAATTGAGTTATTTGACTTCGAGAAGAAATAAGATATATATTATCAAGTATAAAAAGGCTTACCTCGGTA
>JAIYCK010000217.1 GCA_027488055.1 Flavobacteriales bacterium
AAACCACCGACTGGAGAATCCCAATTCATGGGCACAAATGACGCGTTTAGAGAATTTTTGATTATATTTGAATTCTAGTGCTTTCTTGATTGACATGGTTTAAGCTGTTGAAAATGGAAACACCCTATAACCTTAACAAATTCGTGTCCATGCTTCGTTGCTTGGTATTCAGTCTACTTTTTCATTGTGCTTCGTGCCTGTGCGCGCAACATCCCGTGTTGCATTGGTATAATTTAAGATCGGCCTCTCCCTTGGATCCAGCGGCAGGCAAGTTGGCATTGACACGCATGAAACAAGTGACTACAGATACTATTTCCACGTTTACAGACCGTGGAGATTATTTTCAATTGGCTACCAAAACACCGATCGATTGGCAGCTTTTCAATCAAACTATGAGCGACGCGGGTTATTTCATTGCGGATATCACACGGGGCGAAATCCACCATGAGGAATTTGTCAAAATGAGCTGGGCCTACCAACAAGCCAATTATCTGCTTCAGCATCCCGCGGCCCTCGAAAGCGTTCAGCCAGCGGATCCAGTGGTGCTAACCATGGAGGAATTTCAGGCATTGAATCCAGCACAACAGAGCATCACCTTATCTCATTCCAATTACTTTGTCATCAAAGAATGAGGCGTTTACTGACATATCTGTTGGTGTTCCTTTCGGCGTTTTGTTCGGTCAGGCTTGATGCGCAATGCGCCAACGATAATGTTCTAGCTGGCGATCTTACGCCTGCTGCTGTGGGTGTTCCCGTTTCGTTGGCTCTCCAAGGTGGTAGCTACGTCACAACAACTGTATGTGCGGGTGCATCCTATACGTTTTCAACCTGTGGCGATGTAGATTTTGATACACAGATCACCTTGTACAACAACACCGGAGGCGCCTCTCTTGGCTATAATGATGATGGTTGCGGTGTGCAATCCACCATCACTTGGATCGCTGCCTTTACTGGAACATTGAGAGTATTGGTGGATCAGTACAATTGCGCTAATTCAACAGTTGGTGTGCTTACCACGCTCACGATCACGCAGAATACAGCATGCGGTACGGCCGTTGCACCACCCAACGATGGCTGCGCCGGAGCTCTTCCGATCGCGTGTGGACAAACCATTACGGGTAGCACTGCGGATGCCACGCCCGAAGCCATTGTGGCTGGTTGTGGCAATGCGACTTCTGCGTCGGAGTGGTATGTTTTTACAGGAAATGGGCAGATTATTACCGCCAGTTTATGTGGCAGTGCCTACAATACCCACATCAGTGTGCTGACAGGCACTTGCGCAGGCACCTTGACGTGTGTTGTTTTCAACAATGATTTTTGTGGCACGCAGAGCCAAGTGACGTTCACCTCCGTGGTGGGCACGCAATATTATATACGTGTATCAGGCAATGGATCGGCATCGGGCAATTATACACTCAGTCTGACCTGTTCCATTCCAGTTGCCAACGATGGCTGCGCAGGTGCACTTCCGATCGCGTGTGGACAAACCATCACGGGCAGCACCACCGATGCCACGCCCGAAGCCATTGTGGCTGGTTGTGGCAATGCGACCTCTGCCTCGGAGTGGTATGTGTTCACTGGCAATGGACAAAGTATAATTGCTAGTTTATGTGGTAGTGCTTATGATACCCAAATCAGTGTGCTAACGGGGACGTGCCCAGGCACCTTGACGTGTGTTGCTTACAACGATGATTTTTGCGGTTTGCAGAGCCAAGTGACGTTTGCCTCCGTGGGTGGCACGCAGTATTATATCCGTGTATCAGGCATTGGAACGGCGTCGGGCAATTACACACTCAATGTGACCTGTTCCAGTCCAGTTGCCAACGATGGCTGCGCAGGTGCACTTCCGATTGCGTGTGGACAAACCATCACGGGTAGCACCACGGATGCCACGCCCGAAGCCATTGTGGCTGGCTGTGGCAATGCGACCTCTGCTTCGGAATGGTACGTATTCACGGGCAATGGGCAGAACGTAATTGCTAGTTTATGCGGCAGTGCTTATGATACACAAATCAGTGTGCTCACAGGGACGTGCACGGGCACGTTGACCTGCGTTGCCTACAACGATGATTTTTGCGGTTTGCAGAGTCAAGTTAATTTTACTTCAGTGACGGGTACGGAATACTATATTCGAGTATCTGGTTTTGGGAGTGGGGCAGGCAATTATACCTTGGCATTGACTTGCACGGTTCCATTGGTCAACGATGGATGTGCTGGTGCGCTGCCCATTGCTTGCGGTGAAACGATTGCGGGCTCTACGTTGGGTGCCACGGGCGAAATCACGGCTGCGGGCTGTGGCAATGCGAATTCCCCTACCCTGTGGTATACATTCATCGGCACGGGTCAATTGACCACAGTCAGTTTGTGCGGCAGCGCCTATGATACGCAATTAGCGGTATTGACAGGAGATTGCAGCGGTCCACAGCTCTGCGCAGCATTTAGTGATGACCAATGTGGAGTCCAATCCCAAGTCACATTTTCATCCGTTTTGGGAGTGACGTATTACATACGCATTGGCGGCTTTGGCAATGCATCAGGGGCCTTCACTCTGAGTGTCTCGTGTGTGACCGAAACCGGAAATGATCCCTGTTCAGGGGCCTTGCCGATTGATTGTGGTCAGACCGTTTCGGGCAATACTACGGGCTTTAACCCCGATGCATTTCCTGCGGGTTGCGGCTTAGCTGGTTTTGCAGGCGCATGGTATACGTTTGTGGGCGATGGAAGTGTGGTAGACCTGAGCACATGCGTGGCGACTGCATTTGATACACAGATCAGCGTGTTCAATGGTGATTGTGCTGGTCTGAATTGCATTGGCACCAACGACCAATTCTGCGGCGATCAGTCCCAAGTCTCCTTCTTGTCAGCGGCTGGCACCACGTATTATGTGCTTGTACATGGATTGGCTGATGAGGGAAGTTACAGTCTTTCGATGACGTGCAATCCATACACTCCATCTGCGCAAGAATGTCAAGGGGCCAACACGATTTGCAACGACCAACAATTCAATGGAAATTCCCTCGGTTTCGGTTTCAATCAAGAATTGAACACCGCCAACAGCGGATGTTTGTTCGAAGAAAACCAATCGTCGTGGTATGTGTTTTCTCCTATTACACCTGGCACAATTGCATTTACAATCAATCCTACGCCCATTGTGGATTATGACTTTGCAATTTGGGGGCCCTTTGTAAGCGCACCTTGCCCACCTGTGGGAGACCCGTTGCGGTGTTCTTTTAGTGCTTCGAATGTGCCAACTGGACTGGGCAATGGCGCAACCGATTTCACCGAAGGCGCGATCGGTGACGCTTGGGTGGCGCCCATCACGGTCACAGCCGCAGACATCAATCAGTTTTACGTCATGGTATTGGATAATTTTTCAAGTACATCTACGCCTTTTGTATTTGACTGGGCTTTGTCCGGCGGTGTAACCTTGGATTGTACGATCCAGTTGCCTGTTACTTATCTAGAGTGGACTGGTGCAGCAAAAGGCGCGCACAATCAACTGTGGTGGAGCACTGCTACTGAGTCCATGAACGAACTCTTTGCGGTGGAGCGCAGTGCGGACAATGTGCACTTCGAGCATGTCGGATCCGTGGCAGGCAATGGAACCACGCTGTCGGCGCATGCCTACGAGTGGCTAGACCGCAAGCCATTACCAGGCACCAACTATTATCGTTTGCGACAAGTGGATTGGAATGGGCAATCGAACTACTCCAATGTCATCGCAATCGAACGACCTTCTTATTTTGCATTGGTTCCCAATCCGGCAGAGGATGTAGTAAAGGTCATGTGGACAGCGGATGAAATGCCTGACTGTGAGATTGAATTGAATGACCTTTGTGGTCGAACGATCGTTCGGTTGAAGCGCGATGCATTGGATCAGTCCACGGCGATGGAATTGTCGGTAGAACATCTGTCTCCGGGCACCTATATCGTCACGATGCGTTCAACGCAAGGACAAGTGTTGCAACAAGGACGATTGGTTGTCCAATAGTCAAGTCCTCTGAGGTCTATACGATGTGATGTGAGCGACTCGCGCATTGGTGTCGAAGACGATGAATCATAGATCTGACTTCATCACGATGGTCCGCATCGAATTCGTGTCTGTGGCATAAAATTTTGATTCCATCAATAATCCACTATATTAGCGTACACGAAAACCTGTTATGCCTTTTAATTCAGTATTCGGTTGGATCATCAAAAAGCGCATTCATCAGATCGAACTTTTCAAGAAGTATCCGATGGAAGTGCAACAAGAGTTATTGCGAAGCTTGGTGGATCAAGCAGCGATGACTCGCTTTGGGGTGGAACATCATTTCCCGAATATTCATTCGGTTGCTGAATTTAAACGAGCCGTGCCCATCCGCAATTACGAAGCGTTTTTGCCCTACATCGATTCGTTGCGTGAGGGACAGCAGAATGTGTTGTGGCCATCCAAGCTCAAGTGGTTCGCCAAAAGCAGTGGCACCACCGATGCCAGGAGCAAATTTATCCCCGTATCTTCAGAGGCCTTGGAAGAGTGTCACTACAAAGGCGGCAAAGATTTGTTGGCCATGTATATGGATCAGCGTCCCCATGCCAAAATATACAATGGCAAGACCTTGGTGGTAGGCGGTTCATCGCGCGTAAATACGTTCAGTGATGATGGTTATACAGGGGATCTCTCTGCGATCATCATTCGCAATCTGCCCATTTGGGTGGAACTGCGTCGCACACCGAGCAAAGAGATTGCGCTGCTAGATAATTGGGAAGAGAAGATAGAGCGCATGGCGGAGTCCACGTCTTTGGAAGATGTAAGCACCTTGGTAGGTGTGCCGAGTTGGACCATGCTCTTGCTCAAACGGATCATGGAGCTGCGTGGTGCGGAAACTATTTTTGATGTCTGGCCCAATTTGGAGTTGTATATGCATGGGGGAGTGAGCTTCAAACCATATCGAGCAGAGTTTGAAAAGATAGCCCCAGGCAACCAATTGAATTATGTAGAGACCTACAACGCGAGTGAAGGTTTTTTTGGAATTCAAGATCGCATCGGAGCCGATGACTTATTGTTGATGTTGGACTATGGAATCTATTATGAATTCATGCCCATGTCGGAGTATGGCAAACCCCATCCGCGTACCTTGGAATTGCAAGATGTGGAGGTGGGTGAAAACTATGCAATTGTGATTTCCACCAATGCAGGATTGTGGCGGTATTTGGTGGGAGATACCGTGCGCTTCACAAGCAAGGTTCCGTATCGTATACAGATCACGGGTCGCACGCGTCATTATATCAATGCCTTTGGAGAAGAAGTGATGGTGGACAATGCAGATTGTGCCATTGAAGCCGCCTGCAAAGCCACGGGTGCAACCATTGCGGACTATACCGTAGCTCCTCAGTACATGCGCCAAGGCGCCAGTGGTCATCATCAATGGCTCATTGAATTTATTCAAGAACCGAGCATTCATTCGGTTTTTGCTAAGGTGCTTGATGACACCTTGCGCGCGATCAACTCGGATTACGATGCCAAGCGCACCAATGATTATATTTTATCTGCGCCGGATGTAATGGTGGCTCCCAAAGGAACATATTACAATTGGCTCAAACGAGCCAACAAACTAGGTGGACAAAACAAAGTCCCGCGTTTGAGTAATGAGCGCCATTACATGGACGAGTTGCTCGCCCTGATTGCTGACGATGTGCAGGCATTCGCTTGCGTCGAAGGACAATCCTTTCTACACAAATGAATGGAACGATGATCGTCGTCGCATTCCCACAACCGCTCCAGCGTCTATTTTAGGAATATGAGAATGCGACAAATTTGGTTCGGTTAGACATTCAAAAAGATGGTGTCAGAAGCATCATAATCCATCACAATCGATATATTTGGAAAACCTGTATGATGTGCCGACTTAAATATATGTTCGCGGTGAGCGCTATGTGCGTTTGTATTGCAATGACAGCCACCGATGGTTGGGTGCTGCAATCCACGCTCGCGGTCAAGTGCAATGCCGTGGAAGTCGATGCATTGGACAATATCTATTTCTTATATGATGATCATTTGGAATTGCGCCGTTCACAAGATCTAGAGGTGAGGCGCATATCCTTATTGGAGTATGGCAGTGCGTATATCTTGGACGTGACCAATCCGTTGAAACCCTTTCTGTTTTTTGCAAGTCAAGGTGTTGTTATTTATTTGGACAATATGCTGAGTCCACAAGGGCAAGCGATTCACCTACAAGAAATGGGACTCGAACAAATCGAAGTCATGGC
>JAIYCK010000124.1 GCA_027488055.1 Flavobacteriales bacterium
AAACATAAATCCGATTTCACGACCACCTACACCGATATCACCGGCAGGTACATCTGTGTCGGCACCAATATGACGCGCCAACTCCGTCATGAAACTTTGGCAAAACGCCATCACTTCACGATCACTTTTGCCTTTTGGGTCAAAATCAGATCCACCTTTACCACCGCCCATAGGCAATGTTGTCAATGAGTTTTTGAAAATCTGCTCAAAGCCCAAAAACTTCAACACAGACAAATTCACTGTAGGATGGAAACGCAATCCGCCTTTGTATGGGCCAATAGCACTGTTAAACTCCACACGATAACCGCGATTTACTTGAATCTCGCCTTTGTCGTCTACCCATGGCACACGGAAGATCAACGTGCGCTCCGGCTCGGCGATGCGCTGCAAAATTTTTGCAGTTTTGTATTTTGGATTTTCTTCGATGTATGGAATAACTGCCTCAGCTACTTCCATCACCGCTTGCAAAAACTCAGGTTCATTAGGGTTTTTGCTTCTGATATCTGCCATGAAGGCATCAATCGCTGCTTGGTATTTACTTGCCATTATGCAATATTGATTTTGAAAATAAACATTAAAAAGTGGGGCGAAAGTAATATGGAATTCCGAACTTCAAACCACTTGATTATCAGACTTGATCAAGTTCATCATGTTGGTAATTTTTAGGCAGCCCACATTGTATTATATTTGCATTCCAACTCATATTATCAACTTACTGATGATCAGCAATTTAACCCGATATTCGACGACACTAATCCTTCTCCTTTTTGTCATTGCGGCAGGTAGTTGCAAAAAAGACGACTCCAAGGATGAGGAAATTTCGACCGAAGTGACTGCCAAACTAACGGCCAACATCGACAGCGATGCATTCACGGCCACCACCATTGCCCTTGATTATCAGGATGGTTTGTACACGTTGTCTGGCTTGGCAGCAGGCAACAAAACACTCACTCTGGTTTTCAACACGACCTCAGAAGGTACGTATCCATTGACTTTTGACGAAGTAAGCATGCTTTATTCAGTGGGTGCCATTGCATGGACCGGCGGACCTTCGGCCTCTGGGACCATTACGATTACCGACAATGCAAACGGAAAACTCAAAGGCACTTTTCAAGCGGTGCTCGACGAACTGATATTCACTGGAACCAGCGTCAACATCGCTTCGGGTGTATTTGAAGGCATTGCGTATTAATTTCTGCTCATTTCACATCCGATTTCCATCTACGTCATGTGGATTTCAGATTGTTTCATTCACGTTGACGTATATTGCTAGATATGTGGGGTAAAATAGGTGCATATATTCTTCGTTATCGCATTCCATTGGGAATCGTGATCATCTTGGTAACCGCCTTGATGGCTTATAAAAGCAACGATTTACGCATGTCATACAAATTTGGCGGCATTCTTCCCAAAGAGGATAGTACCCTGATTGCTTACAACAATTTCATCGAACGTTTTGGCGAAGATGGCAATGTGATGGCCGTTGGATATCGTGACTCCTCCATTTGGAAACTCGAAAATTTCAACGCCTGGCGACAACTTGTTTCCGATCTGAAATCAGTGCAAGTGAATGTGGGCGACAAGACGCTCAATATTGTGGATAGCGTATTCAGTCCAGCCTATTGCTACGACCTCATCAAGGACACAACGCTTCAAAAATTTGATTTTCAGCATGTGTTTCCAGCTCAGATTGCAGACCAAGCTCAATTAGATACCTTGCGCGATCGCCTGTATGATTTGCCGTTTTACAATGGTATATTATTCAATGACAGTACCGATGCAGGATTGATGATGGTGTTTGTGAATGCCGAATTATTCAACAGCGAAAATCGAGGCAATGCGATTGAGCGGATGGTGCAGCTCACAGATGGGTTCACGCAAAAAACAGGCATTCAGACTTACCTCAGTGGCCTGCCCTTTATACGTACAGTGATTACCACCAAAGTCAAAGCTGAATTGCGTTTCTTCACCATCCTTTCAGCCTTTATTTGCATGGTCTTGCTCTTGGTTTTCTTCCGCTCCTCTGTCGTCACCATAGTGGTGATGAGTGTGGTGGCAGTAGGCGTTGTCATTGCCATGGGCTCCATAGCGCTTTTCGATTATCCCATCACCATGCTCATGGGATTGATTCCGCCACTGATGATTGTGACCACCGTACCCAATTGCATTTATTTGGTGACCAAATACCATCAAGAATACAAACGGTATGGCAACAAAACACGCGCACTCACTCGTGTCGTTCAAAAAGCTGGAGCTGCTGCATTCATGATCAATGCAACCACCGCAGTGGGTTTTGCTACGTTTATTTTCACTTCCAGCGACCTATTGAAAAACTTCGGTGTGATCGCCAGTATCAATTGCATGGGAGCCTTCTTCTTGAGTTTATTGATCTTTCCGATTGTATATAGTTTTTTGCCGCCACCCACAAGCCGTCACTTGGGACACTTGCATAGTCCATGGCTGGAAAAAGCATTGGATGGTTTGATTCATTTGGTGTCACACCGCCGCAAAGTCATATATTTCTCTACACTCGCATTGACTGCAGTGGGCATTTGGGGCATCACGCGCATGCACACCACCGGCAATATTGTGGATGACCTACCCGACCACGACAGAGTGATTACGGATTTGAAGTGGTTTGAACATAATTTCAATGGAGTAATGCCTTTTGAAATCTTGATCGATGGAAAGAAAAAAGGTCAAATAACCAAGGATAAGAATCTTCAAAAAATCGAAGATTTACAAACGATGCTGAGCAGTTATACGTTGGACATGGGCGATACGGCCATCCATCCGTTTTCTCGCTCACTCTCGATTGTAGATGCGGGTAAGTTCATCAAACAAGCTTTTTACAATGGGGATCCAGAATACTACAGTCTCATGGCCCGCGATGAACAAAGCTTCATCGCTCCCTATCTAAGCGGTGACAATTACAACACCAATGGCATCGAAAAGAACTTCTTGGATACCGCCAAATCCATGACCCGTGTGACAGCGCAAATCGCCGACATTGGAACGAAAGAAATGGATCGACTGATGCGCGAAATCAAACCGCAAGTGGATAGCATTTTTGATCCTTCCAAATACGACGTGACCTTGACAGGCACTTCCATCGTGTTTCTCGAAGGCACTAATTACTTGGTTTCCGACCTCTTCAGTTCACTGTTGTTTGGTATCCTCATTATCTCACTGATGATGGCGGTAATGTTTTGGAGTGCACGAATGGTATTTATAAGTTTCATCCCCAACATCATTCCGCAAATCATGACTGCGGGAATCATGGGTTTCATGAACATCCCACTCAAGCCTTCTACCATTTTGGTGTTTAGCATTGCTTTGGGTATCACGGTAGATAACACCATCCATTATTTGGCCAAGTACCGTCAAGAACTGAAGTTCCACAATTGGAAAATTCGACAATCGGCCTTGCTCGCTATCCGCGAAACTGGCGCCAGCATGGTCTACACCTCGATGGTTTTGTTGTTTGGTTTCGGATGTTTTGCCGCTAGTGAATTTGAAGGAACACGTGCATTGAGAGTACGCACAGCAGTGACCATTTTGGTGGCCATGTTCACCAATTTGCTTGTCCTGCCCGCTTTGTTGCTTTCCTATCAACGCAGTGTGACCACCAAGTCATTTGTGGAGCCGTTTTTCCAAATGACAGACGAGGAAGATGACTTGCATTATGCAGATTGGGAAGTCAATCGCTTGGGTATTGTAGATGATGTCACGGTAGACAAATAAATTGAATATATTCGTTGCAAATAAGCCACTAAAAAATGTGCTCATCCACATATAATTACATGCCATGAAAGGAATTATTCTCGCTGGAGGCAGCGGTACTCGACTGTATCCACTTACAATGGCCGTTAGCAAGCAGCTCATGCCAGTGTATGATAAACCCATGATTTATTATCCGCTGAGCACCCTGTTGTTGGCCAATATCAGAGAAATTCTAATCATCAGCACGCCTCAAGACATGCCGGGCTTCCAGAAGTTATTGGGTGATGGCTCGCGCATCGGATGTGCTTTCTCATATCAAATTCAAGAGGTACCCAATGGACTCGCGCAAGCATTCGTTTTGGGTGAGGAATTCATCGGAAACGAAAAGGCTGCTTTGGTTCTTGGCGACAATATTTTCTACGGCCGCGGCTTTGGCAATATGCTGCGTGAAAACACAGACATCGAAGGCGGATTGGTATACGCTTACCATGTGAGCGACCCCGAACGCTATGGCGTGGTGGAATTTGATGCCCAAGGCAAGGCCGTAAGCATTGAGGAAAAACCGAAACAACCCAAAAGCAACTACGCCGTTCCCGGTCTCTATTTCTATGACAACGATGTAGTGGAAATATCAAAAAACCTCAAACCCAGTGCCCGCGGTGAATACGAAATCACCGATGTAAATCGCGCGTATCTCGAGCAAGGTCGTTTGAAGGTACAAAAAATGGATCGCGGCACCGCTTGGCTCGACACTGGCACCTTTGCCTCTTTGATGCAAGCTGGTCAATATGTGCAAGTGATTGAGGAGCGTCAAGGGCTCAAGATAGGCTGCATCGAAGAAATTGCTTGGCGACTTGGATTCATCGATGATGCTCAGCTCGAACAACTGGCCGGACCGCTCATGAACAGCGGTTATGGGAAGTATATGATGGAACAACTTCATATAGGTAAATAAACAATGTCCTCCATTTTGGGGTTATTATTGCCATGCAAATGGTACACACGGAAATGAAGTCGCTGATTGAACTGCAGCAGTTGATTCAAAAAAAGATCGATGGATATTGTCGCGTCAATGGAGACAGTGCCCTTTTTGAACCCATCAATTATTTGATTCAATTGCCAGGCAAAAGGATGCGTCCTGCCATCTGTTTGATGTCTGCCAATTTATTCACCAACGAGTTGGAATCGATTGTGTACCCCGCCTTTGCCTTGGAGGTTTTTCACAACTTTACCTTGATGCATGATGACATCATGGATCAATCCCCTTTGCGCAGAGGTATGCCAACTGTGCACGAGCGATGGAATACCAATACGGCCATTCTCAGTGGCGATGCGATGATGATCCAGGCGTACCAATTACTCATCAAAACAGATCAGTCGCATTTGTCCAACCTCCTTCCTTTGTTTAGCAAAACAGCGCTAGAGGTTTGTCTGGGGCAGCAAATGGATATGGACTTCGAGAAAATGCCCGTTGTTACGGCGCAAGAGTATATTGAAATGATCCGACTCAAAACGAGTGTGCTCGTAGCTTGTGCCATGCAGATGGGTGGCCTTCTGACAGGACAAGAGCAAAGTGTGCAAGAGCAGTTGTACCAAATAGGATTGTATCTCGGTTTGTCTTTTCAATTGCAAGATGATTACCTTGATACCTTCGGCACTACCGAAAAAGTAGGCAAGCGCATCGGCAATGACATTCTTGCACATAAAAAAACGTATATGATGCTGCGCCTGCACGAAGCCATGGCTCAGCCCAATCCGCATGCAGTGCATGATCTATACAATCAAGATCTTTCTGAAGATGATTTGATTCGCACCGTACAATCATGGTACATCGAGCAAGGCATTGATCAAGAAGCGAAGCAATTGATTCAATCGTACTATGACAAAGCGATTCAACTTTTTGACGAAATTCAAGTGCCATCAGAGCGCAAGAACACATTGCGTGAATTGATGCATCAACTGCACCATCGCGAATCCTAATCATGAGCGACCTGCAACTTTTTGAATCTGAAACGCCCTCGATGAGCTATGCGGCGCTTTACCTCGCAACTTGGCAACAAATTCAAAAAGACTTTTCGCATTTCTGTTTGGTACCCGAAACACTGCGCGCACCTGAGCCCAACCAAATGCTGGAAGACATTGTTTCTATGCTCCACTTACTTTCAAATGATTCCGCAAAATTGAATAGTTTGTTCTATCGCATTGACCTTTCAGAACGCAAAAAAATTCCTCATAGCGATATACATGCGCTCGCCTGGATGATCCTCCAACGCGAAGCTCAAAAGGTATGGATCCGCGCGCATTATGGCAGTCCCTCCGAATGACGATCCGATGACTTTTGGTTTGGTCAGAATGTAGACCTATTCCGCACTTTGCTTATATTTATCAAAAAATAACCTGTGCACTGGCACAGGCTTAGACTACTCACTCTTTTTGATCCTTACAGTCATGACACAACCTACTCGTCTGTTCGATTTTCCATATTATCAAATGGCCCATGCACCTTTGAATGAGATGATGACCTCTCAATACAAAGGCCAGTGGCGCAGTATCAGTACCCAAGATTTTATCACAAAAATGAATGTGGTGAGTCGCGCCTTGTTGGGTATGGGCATCAAGCCGGGAGACAAGATCGCCCTTATTACGCATGCCAACCGCATGGAATGGGACATTATGGATCAAGGTATCTTGCAAATTGGTGCCATCGATGTTCCCATTTATCCCACGATGACGGAACAAGATTATGAATACATTCTGAATCATTCGGAGGCAAAACTTTGCTTTGTCAGCAACGCGGAATTGTATCATAAAGTGAAAAACGTATTGGCGAATGTTCCTTCCTTACAAGGCATTTACACCTTTGAAGAAGTGCCCGATGCTTCGTATTGGGAAAGCATATTTGCGCAGGCCGAAAAAATTGATCAGCAAGATGTCAAGCGCATAAGTGACGAGGTGAAAGAAACAGACATGGCGACGATCATCTATACCTCTGGAACGACTGGATTGCCCAAAGGAGTGATGCTCAGTCACCGCAACATTGCCAGCAACGCAATTGCTTCTGAAGATCGACTACCCGAATTACCATTCGGTAGTAGATGTTTGAGCTTCCTGCCCATTTGTCATATCTATGAGCGCATGCTGCATTATTTATACATTTCCAAAAGCGTGCACATGTATTTGGGAGGTATGGAGCAAATCAAAGATGATCTTTTAGTAGCTCGCCCACATATTTTCACAGGCGTACCGAGACTTTTTGAGAAATTCTATGATGGCATTTATGCCAAAGGAATGTCCAATACAGGCATCAAAAAAGTTCTTTTCAAATGGGCGCATGACTTGGCATTGGAATGGAAACCCGATGGCGAAAATGGCGCTTGGTATGAATTCCAACTGAAGATTGCCCGCAAACTGGTTTTTAGCAAAGTAAAAACAGCCCTCGGGCTCACCGAAATACAGGCCATTGCTTCAGGCAGTGCTGCTTTACAGCCCCGACTGGCCAAATTCTTCAATGGTATGGGTTTCGGTCTTAAGGAGGGATATGGCCTTACCGAAACTTCTCCTGTGATCACGGTCAATACGCTGCGCAGGCCACACATGTGGCGCGAAAAATCAGTAGGAAAAGCATTGAACGGTGTAGATATTAAAATTGCCGAGGACGGAGAAGTGATGTGCAAAGGACCCAACGTTATGATGGGCTACTACAAAGACAAAGAAAAAACAGATGAAGTCTTGAAAGATGGTTGGTTCTATACCGGCGACATTGGTAAAATAGAAGATGGCTTCCTTTTCATTACCGACCGTAAAAAAGAACTATTCAAAACCAGTGGTGGCAAATATGTAGCGCCCCAAGTGATCGAAAATGCATTGAAGGAAAGCATCTACATTGAACAAGTCATTGTCATTGGAGATGGTGAAAAATTTGCAGCGGCGCTCATCGCACCTGAATGGGTGTTATTGAAACAATGGGCAGAAAAGCAAGGCATCGATACCAGTGATGTGCAAGGGATGATTGATCATCCCAAAACACAAGCACTTTTTGAAAAAGAAATTGAACGCATCAACCCTTCCTTTGGCAAATGGGAACAGATCAAAGCCTTCCGACTATTGCCTAGAACATTGAACATTGATCAAGGCGAAATCACACCGACCTTGAAACTGAAGCGCAAAAAAATCATGGAAAATTGGTCTGCTTTGGTGCAGGATATTTTTAAATCCAATAGTGATCATTGAATTCAATGGACCAACTTGATCGTTCGTTGTTACTGTGGTTGAATCAACAGCACTCCGCTTGGTTAGACCCTGTCATGTGGCAAATCAGTCAACCCGTCACATGGATTTGGGTGTATGTATTGCTTGCTGTTCTCATCATCAAGCGCTTCCGACCGGTCCAATGGTTTTGGGTGCTCTTATCATTTGGATTGCTCATCTTCCTCTGTGACTTCACCGTCACGCATTGTATTAAAAATGTGGTGCAGCGCTTGCGACCGAGTCACGATCCATCGCTTCAGCCACTGCTCCATTTGATCACAGATGCAAATGGCAACCCCTACCGTGGGGGTCGCTTTGGTTTTTTTAGCAGTCATGCCTCTAACCACATGGGCATAGCCACACTCTTCATACTCTGGATGCGGCCTTTGAAAACCTATTGGATCATTGCGCTCATCAGTTGGGCGACAATGATTGCATATAGCCGTGTTTACCTCGGCGTGCATTATCCCAGCGATGTGTTGGCAGGCATGGTGTATGGCGCATTGGCGGCCATCCTGGTTCATTTCATATTTAGGAAGGCATTGAAAAGTACGCGATCATGAAATCAGTTTGGATGGTTTTTTTGGGCGGTGGACTTGGCGCAGTGATCCGTTATGGGATTAGCAGCATTCAACCATTGCATGGACTTCGATTTCCTTGGCCTACCCTGCTGGCCAATGTGCTTGCTGCTTTGATTTTGGGCTGGGCACTACAGCTCGATTTAAAGCATACAGATCCAAACAAATACCTCCTTCTCGCAACTGGATTTTGTGGCGGCCTCAGCACGTTTTCAACATTTAGCATGGAATCCATCCAACTTTTTCAAAGAGGCGAAACGTTTCTCGGCTTGCTCAACATCGTATTGAACATCCTACTTTCCATCTGGGCTGTATGGCTGCTTGCGCAGCAAACTTCTGCATCGGAATAGTCAAAAGGTACGAGCACAAAAAAAACCGACCAATGGGTCGGTTTCTTTTTATAATTTATTCCATCTTATTGGACTACAAACGTATTCTGAGAAGAACTATTCATGCCCTTTACTTGCAAATGATAGAGCCCTGAAGCCATTTCACTCACATCAATTTGCTGGCGAGCTGCGTTGTTCCAACGGCCTGTAGAAACGATAGCGCCCATGCTATTGAATATGGTAAAGTTCAACGATTCTGAGCTAGCCAATTGAATATTCACATTGATCATATCCTTCGCGGGATTGGGATAAACGGAGAAACTCAATTCGCTGCTGATTTCATCTGTAGCAATGGTGCAAGCCATTGGTGTAATGCTATTCGATGGAAAGACATCCACAATAGTTTGCATGTTGCTTATCGGCCAAATGTCATTGTCGATCAAAATATTCTCCGGTGTAATCGCCACAATAGTTGGAAAAGCCGCCGCTCCCCAGGCGCTGTGAACAGCTGCAGCAGCACCATCGATGCCACTCGCCGTTGGATATGGGTTCTGGTCATCGATATTGGCGCTTGCCTCAAATTCATGGGTTTGGGCATTGGTGCCTTCGTATTCCAAACCAATCACGACCACATCGCCTTGGTTGCAGCCATACGTGTGGTAAAACTCATTGATAGTGGGCGCCGTTGCCATGCACGGACCGCACCAGTAGGCGAAGAAGTCGAGTACAACATATTTACCTTGAGAAGTATAATCATACAAAGTGTGTGACACACCATTCAGGTCGGTCACTGTAAAGTTGGCTACCTCATCACCCGCATTGTAAGTGCTTAGCTGAGCCTGCATGGCCTGAGCAATAAAGAAAACTGAAAGAAGAGTGTAAATTTTTTTCATAGCAGTAATATTAATGAAACGAAATTAGTTGAATAACTCGCCTATAAATCAGCAATAAAAAGGCACTATTGGATTTTCAGTTCCGCAATTCATGTTTACTTTCGACACATGAATATTCAATCTATATTGCATTCAAGGCAGCTGGTGGCCTTGGCCATTTTGGTGGCATTCACTGCCTGTGCACCCGCCCAGCAAGCCGCGGTAAGCGCAGGATCAACCACCACGGTAAGCACGCCTCAACCCAGCCTTATCATCGGGATTACTGTGGATCAAATGCGGTACGATTATATCCAAAAATATTGGAACGACTACGGAGATGGAGGATTCAAGAGGTTGGTGAACGAAGGATTCTTCGCGCGCAATCTTCATTATAATTACATGCCTACCTACACAGGCCCTGGTCATGCAAGCATTTTTACAGGTACCACCCCTGCCTACCATGGAATCATTCAAAATGATTGGTATGAACCTGCCACTAGACGCATGATTTATTGTGCTTCCGACAGCAA
>JAIYCK010000100.1 GCA_027488055.1 Flavobacteriales bacterium
CCTATACCTTGAGTTTTGAAGGCACAACTACGTGGTCAGACCGAGGAACAGGGTACAATCAAGGTGAAGGCTTCCAATGGCAAGACATTGCCTACGACCGTATTGAGGCCGATACCCGCACAGGGTGGCCAGGCTTGGTGCAAACCGCAAATGGTCAAGCCATGGTATTCAGTCATTCAGGCACGGGCGGAATTAAAACACTCCAACGTGCCATTACGAGCAACGATTCCTGGGTAGCAGGTGAAGTGCCAACTTCCTTGGGTCGTAATCTCTTGTGGCCACGTTCCGTGGTAGATGGCTCTACCATCCATTTAATTGCCCTTACAGAGATACCAGCCACAACGAACACAGCCACTCCATTTATGGGTGTTGAAGGTAATTTGATCTACTTTAGAAGTACTGACAATGGCGCCACGTGGGATATTCAAGATCATTGGTTTCCTGAAATCGATAGCACTGAATTCTCACGTTTGGATGGTGATGGATATGCGATCGATGCCCGAAACGGAAATGTTTCGATCGCGGTTTTCAATCAGTTCAGTGACACTTTTATTCTCACTTCTGGCGACAACGGCAGCACATGGTCCAAAAATGTCATTTCTGACTTTGCCATCTCCGGATATGAAGTGGATTCGTTGAGCGACTCCGATTTGGATGGAATTGCGGATACCTTGTTTTGCTCAGACGGCACAGGCTCTGTCCTGATCGATTACAACAATATTTCCCACGTGTTTTTTGGCTCTAACTATATTTTGGATGATGCGCCGGGTGACGATCAGTACAGCTATTTCAATTCATTCGAATTGTTGTATTGGAATTCAACCTATGACACAGACTCCATTTATGTGGTAGGAGATGTGTATGAAGATCCAGATGACAATGACACTGATTTTGCCCCCACAGGCGATCAATTGCCAACGTACTTGACGGCCTTGGCTTCCATGCCTACGACAGGTATTGATGCGGCCGGCAATCTCTACCTAGTTTATTCAGCAGCCAATGAAATTTATTTGGACAACCAGGTTTATCGCCATTTGTACGCATCGATTTCAACCGACAATGGTGAAACGTGGTCGACAGCTGTGGATCTCACGCCAGATCTTGATTTTGATGGATTCGAATATGTATTTCCAAGTATGATTCGCGACGTAACCGATAAGCTTCACATTGTGGCGCAGCGCGATACGGAGCCAGGACTGATCGTTCGCGGCGATTTGGATCCCTCAGAGGAAAACGATATTATTTACTTCGCTATTACCACCGACCTGGTGTTGGAAGTGGGCGTGCAGGAAGAAGTGCAGTTGGCCCAAATCCAGGTATTTCCTAATCCAACAGCAGGTATGATTCAGATCAATGGTTTGGAAGCAAAGACCCTTCCGATCGCTGTGTACGATCAAATGGGTCATTTGATTGTGCGCTCCATTGAAAAGGTATCGAATGGCTCTGCCAGTTTGAATTTGTCTGGACTAGCCAATGGCAACTACCTCATCAAAATTGGCCAAGGCCAAGAGGCAGTTGTAAAGGAAATCGTCATCATAGATTAATCATCTAAAACGCATTGAAAAGGCCATCTTAACAGGTGGCCTTTTTTTATGCGGTCTCCTGAAATGCAGAGCCTTTTTTCTCAGCCAAAGCCTCGGCTCATTGGCGCAGTTTCAGAATCAAAATTGGGCTTGATAACGACCGCGATTGACTGCATATAAATTCTTCCCATTTTTATTCCAATTCATTGTGCCATATTGGCTTTCGTGCTTCATATTTGCAACCTCCAAAGGCAACTGACCCGCGGCCCGAATTCCACGCGAATTTTGGCAAAGTGGATGAGCTTTTGAACCAGTGAATATGGAGATAATTGGAGTGTCAGGCGGTTTTGCTGCTTGCCGCGTGTGAAAATTGAAATTGATTTCAGATGAAAATTGAAATGAAGATCCCTTCACCGGGAGAAAGTATCAGCGAAGTGAGCATTGCAAATTGGCTAGTAGCCAATGGCGACTACGTGGACAATGGTCAGGTCATCGCTGAAATAGATAGTGACAAGGCGACCTTGGAGTTGGCGGCTGAAGCTGCTGGATCCATTACCATTGTTGCCCAAGCGGGCGATACGGTTGCAGTGGGTGCATTGGCATGCATCATTGATTCTGCGGCAGAACGTCCAGCAGGAAAAACATCTGCGGCTCCTGCTCCGGCAGCTGCTGCCCCAAAACAGGAAGCGCCAAAGGCTGCTTCTACAGAAGATCATAAGGGCATCACACCCGTAGCGGCCAAGATGATCAAAGAAAATGGCATTCCTGCGAACAGCGTGGTGGGCACAGGTCCTCATGGTAAAGTTACCAAGAGCGATGTGATAGCTGCAATGTCTGGCGGTTTTGACACAGCCGCTGTGCCAGTGAGAAACGGAGGCCGCGAAGTGCGTCGCGAGAAAATGACCAATTTGCGCAAAAAGATATCGGAGCGCTTGGTGTCGGTCAAAAACAACACGGCCATGCTGACCACCTTCAATGAGGTCAACATGAAGCCAGTCATGGATCTTCGCACCAAATACAAAGATCAATTCAAAGAGAAGCATGGCGCTGGTCTTGGTTTCATGAGCTTGTTTACAAAAGCGGTTTGTGAGGCATTGTATTTATTCCCTGCGGTGAATGCTCAAATTGACGGTACTGACATCATCTATCACGATTACTGCGATGTGGGTATTGCGGTGAGCACACCCAAAGGTTTAATGGTTCCCATTGTGCGCAATGCAGAGACCTTGAGTTTGGCGGAGATTGAAAAATCGATCGCGGGTTTGGCGGCCAAAGCGCGTGATGGCAAGATTACGGTGGATGATATGGCTGGAGGTACTTTCACAATTACCAATGGTGGGGTGTTTGGCTCTATGCTATCCACACCGATCATCAATCCGCCCCAAAGTGCCATTTTGGGAATGCACAACATCGTTGAGCGCCCAGTAGCTGAAAATGGACAGGTTGTCATTCGCCCTGTGATGTATTTAGCATTGAGTTATGATCACCGAATCATCGACGGTCGTGAGAGTGTAGGATTTTTGGTCAAAGTCAAAGAAATGCTGGAGAACCCAGAGCGTATGCTTTTCGGAGGCAAGTCAGCGGAACAAATTTTATTGGGACTCTAATTTAACAAGAAGGATATGGAGAATACATCGCATTTGTGGAGTTACTTGCCTATCGTGGCGATGGCTGTGATCGCCTTGGGCTTTGTGGTTACAACTATGTTGGCCACGCATTACTTAGGCCCACGTCGCAAGTCTAAAATCAAAGATGACCCATTTGAGTGTGGGGTGGAGGTTAAGGGTAGTGCGCGCACCCCTTTCAGCATCAAATATTTTTTGGTGGCCATCCTATTCGTGCTGTTTGATGTTGAGGTGATTTTTATGTACCCTTGGGCTGTAAACTTTAAGTCGTTGGGCTTGTTTGGATTGTTGGAGATGTTCAGCTTCATGGCGCTGATGATCGTAGGTTTGATCTACATCATCCGCAGAGGAGCGTTGAAGTGGGAATAATTAATAAAATTAGAAATAAATATGGCTACTCAAGTAACCATTCGTCCGGATTTGAAGCCGGAGGGTATCGAAGGTGAAGGATATATGCTCACACGATTGGATAAAGTCGTTGGGCTTGCGCGCGCCAACTCGCTGTGGCCGCTTCCATTTGCCACTTCCTGCTGTGGGATTGAATTCATGGCGACCATGGCTTCACATTATGACTTGGCTCGATTTGGTTCAGAGCGATTGAGCTTCTCGCCACGCCAAGCGGATCTACTCATGGTGATGGGAACCATTAGCAAAAAAATGGGTCCGATTCTTCGTCAAGTGTATGAGCAAATGGCGGAGCCCAAATGGGTTTTGTGCATGGGCGCATGCGCGAGCACAGGAGGTATATTCGATACCTATAGCGTATTGCAGGGCATTGACCGTATTATTCCGGTGGATGTGTATATACCAGGTTGTCCACCACGTCCTGAACAAGTGTTAGATGGCGTGCTTATGATTCAGGAATTGGCCAAGAATGAGCCTTTGGATTATCGCACCAGCGATCGTTACAAGGATCGACTGGCAAAATACGGCATCGCATAAATCACCAACGAATTTTCGATCAATGCACCATTCACAACATATCAGCGCAGGAGAGCAGGCTGTGGCCTTGCACGACAAGGTTCAGGCCCTATTGGCCGAGAAATTAGGCAGCGCGCTCCTTCGTTCTCAAATTGATTTTGAGTTTCCTGTTTTTATCGTAGAAAAGCAACACATTTACGAGTGCTTGCAACTCTTGAAGGAAGAGGCAAGCATGAAGTTTGACTTTCTCACCACCATGTGCGGAGCGCATTTTCCGGAAGCAGGTGAGGCTGAGTTTATGATGATGTATCAGCTGCATAATCTGCAGGCCAATGATCGGATACGCGTCAAGACATTTATGAGCGCTCAAGATTTGGAATTGCCAACAGCCACCACCCTGTGGCCAGCTGCCAATTGGATGGAGCGAGAAGCATTTGATTTTTACGGATTCAAATTCAAGGGTCATCCCGATTTGCGCCGTATCCTGAATATGGAGGAGATGGATTATCATCCATTGCGCAAACAGTATGCGCTGGAAGATGCCTCACGCGATGATAAAAAAGATTTGTATTTCGGACGTTGATAGTATAAGTAATGAGCAATATCACAAAATCAGAAAAAGGCTTAGGTGTCGCAGTAGAAACTGTTGAACAGAAGGATTATTCAATCCTGAATCTAGGTCCTACACATCCTGCTACCCATGGTATTTTCCAAAATGTGTTGACCATGGACGGCGAGATCATTGTGGATGCCAAACCGACTATAGGGTATATCCATCGCGCGTTTGAAAAACTCGCTGAGCGCAGGCCATACAATCAGATCACACCGATTACAGATCGCCTCAATTACTGTTCGTCACCGATCAACAACATGGGTTGGCACATGACCGTTGAGCGATTGATAGGTTGTGAAGTGCCAAAACGAGCGCAATACTTGCGTGTTATTATCATGGAGTTGTCGCGCATCGCTGACCACATTGTTTGTGATACCGTAATTGCGGTGGATACAGGCGCTATGACAGGCTTTTTGTATCTCTTCCAATGGCGCGAGAAAATATACGAGATCTTCGAGGAAATTTGCGGAGCGCGATTGACCACCAACATTGGTCGGATTGGCGGAATGGACAAGGAGTTCACTGAAAAGGCATGGGCGAAACTGCATGCTTTTATGGCAGAATACCCCAAAGCACTTTCCGAATTTCAAGCATTGGTGGAGCGTAACCGTATTTTTATGGATCGCACGGTGAATTGCGGTCCGATATCAGCTGAAATGGCCTTGGCTTACAGCTTTACAGGCCCCAACTTGAGAGCGGCAGGTGTGGATTACGACGTGCGCGTGATGAACCCCTATTCAAGTTACCAAGACTTTGACTTCAATGTGCCTGTGGGTACATCTGGTGACACCTACGACCGCTTCATGGTGCGTATGGCTGAGATGTGGGAGAGTATGAAAATCATTCAACAGGCCATCAAGAATTTACCAGATGGTCCTATCCATGCCGATGTGCCAGAGTTTTTCTTGCCCGCCAAAGAAGATGTTTATTCTAAAATGGAAGCACTTATCTACCATTTTAAAATTGTTATGGGCGAGACGGATGTTCCCAAAGGGGAGGTTTATCATGCCGTAGAAGGTGGCAATGGCGAGTTGGGTTTCTATCTCATCTCCGATGGTGGACGTACACCTTACCGTTTGCACATGCGTCGTCCTTGTTTTATCTATTATCAAGCGTATCCTGAGATGATCAAAGGTGCTATGTTGAGCGATGCCATCCTCACCATGAGCAGTATGAATGTGATCGCTGGAGAGCTGGATGCATAGTTTTACCAATTAATTTGAAGAAAGTCAGCAATATGAGTCAACTAACTTTTAGTGAGGAAGCCCTCAAGACCGCCAAACGAATCATAGCTCGTTATCCCGAAGGGAAAGAGAAGAGTGCCTTGATTCCTTTATTACATTTGGCACAAGCCGAATTTGATGGATGGTTGAGCCCTGAGGCCATGGACTGCGTGTCTGCATTGCTAGGTATACAGCCTATTGAGGCCTATGAAGTCGCTTCCTTTTATAGCATGTTCAACCTGAAGCCGGTTGGTAAATGTGTACTGGAAGTGTGTCGCACAAGCTCATGCTGGCTGATGGGAGCAGAAGATGTAGTGCGTCATATTGAGAAAAAACTGAACATCCACGCGGGTGAAACCACTGCCGATGGCATGTTTACATTGAAAACAGTGGAGTGTTTGGGATCATGTGGAACCGCCCCAATGTTGCAATGTGGCGCGGATTATTATGAAAATTTGACACTCGAGAAGGTCGATAATTTAATGGATAATTTGAAGGCCGATAATAAACGAAAGACCTACTTGAAGCCAGAGCCAGTCAAAATGTAAGCTTTATAATAATGATATAAAACCCGCTTTGTGCGGGTTTTTTTGTGCCTCACACCATCGTTGTGGCGCATTTACAATGGCATGAAACGGAGTAGTTGAGGGATTTATATGCCTTTGGTCAAAATGATATGCCATCATACCTAAATGTACGGGCATAAAAAATCCCCTCGTTTCGGAGGGGAAATTTTGGAATGGTTAAGGTTAAATAAGGGGGGAAGATCTTATTGTTTCGTTTGTTTCTCGATCGGGCTCGCCGACTTGGCACCGCCAACGTTGGGAGTTGTCTCGAGATCAAATGTAATAGGCATAATGAAATTGGTATCGACATAATTGCCATTTTTGGAGGCAGGAGCCCATTCAGGCATTTCAGATACAAAACGGATCGCTTCTTCGTCCAAAAGATAGTGCACGCTTGTTGACACCTCAGGGTAACGCACGGTACCCGATTTATCGATCGTAAATGATACATACACTGTTCCTTCGATGCCGCGGTTGCGTGCGTCCGCAGGGAATACCAAGTTCGAGTTTACATATTTTTGCAATGAATCAATACCTCCTGGAAATTTAGCAGCATTGGTCGTACGAGCACCTTTATCGAATTTCTCGTCTGAATAAAAACGATCGGGACGCTCAGTACCATCAAAATTCCAACGCTTCCAAGTGCCTACTTTCGATCCCATTTTGAATTCTCCCTCACTTTCTGGTCGGCCGTTGAAATAAAAGTATTTGAATGCTCCGTGTTCGGTTGTTAAGAGACGATCGCTGTAATTACCCCAGTAGAGTGTATCTGTATTTTGCTTGACTGAAACAACTTCTACGTAATAGGTATCGGTGATGGTATTGCGAAAAAGATCGCGCGAATGAGTAGCTCCTTCAGAGGATTTCAAGACTTGTCTCTTGCTATCAAGCCAAACCGTCTCGATTTTTTCGAGCTCAGCAAATGATTTGAAATGTGTAAATAATAGACCTGCTAATAAAAACAGGGGTAAAATTTTCTTCATCGGTCGAATAAGTAAAACGTTAGGCCTAATTTAGCGAATGCTAAGATAAACCAAAATTCAGACGAAGCGATCGTTAAAGGTTGTTTTGTATGTTAAGTTTTTCTGCAACTAATTTCTTAACATATGGATTACATATTTGAACGTGCATGGCAGGAAACCCTTGACAGGGTGTCGAAACAATTCGGGGAGAAGCTTGAATACGGTGCTCTTTTGATGCTGATAGGATTACAAGAGTTGGGGCAAGACTATGCGAAATACAAAAAAGACGAAAAGATTGACCTCATGCACATTGGTGTGTGTACCGTGTTGCTCCCTTTCGGGTATTATAAGTTCATGGGACGCGATGAAGAGGGTTGGCCGCACTTCGAGCGTGTTCAAAATCTACCTCCTTTGGAACCTAGCGACCAAGAATTACTTATCCGGAAGGCCATCGTAGAATATTTCAAAGAAGAGGTATAGTCTCGTTCTTGTATTTTCTATGTCATCGCAAGGTCAATCCCCATGGATACCGCGCGGTGCGATGTATCTTTTTTAGTAGCCAATGAGTACTTTTTCGAACGACCAATCACTTCCGATGATTAAACGCACTGAATAGATTCCGGCAGCCAATGGAATGTTTTCATATTGTGTGCCCCCTCGAAGGAGTCCTTGATGCACCAATTGACCTGAAGCATTGATAATTTCAAAGCGTCCTGTTGAGGGACTTTTTAGCCACAATTGGTTGAGGCCATTGCTCCAGCAATGAGGCAGACGATCCATTTCTTCTGAAACATTTCCACAAAGATCCAATTCGAATTGTTGGCTAGATCGCGAAATGCAACCAGTATTGGGGTCTTCGAATGTATATACAAGATTATAAAGCCCTAATTCAAATGCATCGCCCCATGTCCAAATTTGGTCCTCAAGGATATCCCCATCCAAATCAAATACACCACCAATGGGTTGCGCCCATTCAGTAAGGTCGGCTTGTGCATTCATCTCATAATTACCACAGAAATAAAATCCGTTGTTGGGATTATCAGGGAACAATGCGGTCCAATCGATGGTGGTGGTGTCCTGCATGGTATAGGTTGTCAGAAGGGATGCATCGCATCCAAATTCATCTACATACAGGTATTGTGCTTCATATTGACCGGGTGTCAAGGTGCTCAAATCAAGCTGACCATTGCTGACATTGGTTGGGAAAAAGCTGCCGCCGGTGGGGTTTGGTGTAGTCACTTCCACAATTTGCTCATTGCTGCAAAAATCACCTAAATGATCGACCCAAGTGAGCACAGGTAAACCGTGTATGACATAAGTCTCAGTCACACTGCTTGAGCAACCAGAGCCATCTGTATAGCTATATGTCAGGTCATAACTCCCTTCGGATAAATTTGGGGGCATCAAGAAAAAGATACCTGGGCTTGGTTCGAACACGCCCACACCTGAGTAGATTCCGCCCGATGGTTGTCCTTCCAAAAGGGTCAACGCATCTTCATCGATACACAGATCGTGATCGCTCATGACAAAAGTCACTTGCGGCTGGTCATACACTTGTATGTATTGCGTTGCGCTAGCTGAACAGCCGGTTTGCGAATCCAGATACGTATAGGTGACAGGATGAAAACCAACGCCCGCTGCACTTGGACTGAACAATGCCCCATCGATACCTATACCGCTAAAGATGCCACCTTCTGGGGATGGATTGCCCATCCCAATGGGTTCGCTGGTGATACAAGCAGATAATAAACTGTCAGTCCAGATCACCCCAAGGTCCTGAATATAGAATTGAGCTGCACTGTGGGAAATACATCCATTGGAAGCGGTGTATTGATAATTCAGCGTGTGCTCGCCTGACTCAAGTGTGGCAGTGTTGATGATATTGTCAGTCACTGTGTAAGGAGCAAATACTCCGCTGGAAGGAACAGGAAGGGCGATAATTGCTTCATCCGATTCTGCACAAAATGTCCCGAGATCATTGATCCATTGAATAGCCGCAGTATCAAGTGCCTCGAACGTGGTTAATGCGCTGCTTGCACATCCATGCGGATCGGTATAAGCATACGAAAGGGTGTACACTCCGCTTGAAGGTGGAAGATTGAAGGTGTTGGTGGCTGCTTCGAATTGAAGACTGCCTGCATCAATGGTGCCTCCTGCTGGCGATGATACCACTTCCACGGATGTTGGACCACTTTGGAGGCATGCGCTACTCGAAGAAAGTTCCAAGGTGACGATAGGCAATGCCCAGATAGTAACCGTTTGAATGGAGGTGCTGATGCAGCCTGTGGTAGAATCCGTGTACATATATTGGAGGTCATATGTCCCAGGAGCGTTGTCCGATGGGTTGATATAATCCCCGGTCAGTCCATCACCCGAATAAGATCCGCCCGAGGGACTCGCGGAGGCAATGAAAAGGGAGGCATCATCGGTGCACAATTCGTTTTGATCGAGTTGCCAATTGATGGCAGCCGGTATATTGATTTCGACGGTTAAATTGCTTGTAGTAAAATTCTGACCACATTGTGTATTGAACAATTCACAGCTATAAACATGATTGTTGGGATTGAACAGAGCCGTTTGGATATAGAGCGTATCATTGTTGAAGCCTGTATGCCCCAGTACATTGTTGTTGATCGCAACACCATCGCGAATCCATTGCGCGTCAAAATTCCCACCATTGGTTTCTACGGAAAGGGCAATCGTATCGCCCAAGCAGCCCGTGGTTTGAAAGGGACCTTCAATGGTGAAATTATTTGGCTGAACAGTCACGGGCATAGGATCGGAATAACTATAAAGATTGGGACTGCAGCCATCAATGCGGCATCGGAATAGACTGTCCATCCCAGCGAAGGCATTATTCAGAATAAGTAGCTCATTGTCGATTTGAATATTGTTTTCATTCGCTACCAAATCAGTCCATTCGTTATTACGAAAAACTTGCCATTGATACAAGCCATTGCTATTGGCCGAAGCTACAAATAAGGTGTCCGTGGCTCCTTCACAAATAGTCAGTTCAGAGCTTTGATCAGTAAATGCAGGTCCGACGCGCAGCACCATTTGATCTGTATACACGCGTGGACTGCAAATGTCATGGATGTAAGCACGATACTTGAATCCATCCATCCCGGGTTCTACATTCCAAAAACGCAAGGGAACGTAGTAGGCTGAATTCGGATATCCAACGGAATTTGGAAACAACTCGTAATGACCATGATTCCAATACTCGATGTCTCTCCAACCTAAGCCATCTAAGGAGTCTACTTGCCATCCGCTGTACCAACTGAAATTAAAATCGTTGGGATTGTAAAGGATGTCTGTGGTGACTAAGAACTCCTCCTCATACACGTATCCAGCGGCAGGACAGAGGTACACGGTGTCATTTGGTTGTGAATAGATCGGTGGCGCGGGTTGATAGTCATAGGCATATACGGTGAATACAATTTCATTTTCGCAACCTTCTGGACTTGTGGCAGTAATAGTTCCTCCATAATATAACTGGTCAGTTCCAAATACAACCGAATGATCGTTCTGCCATGTAATATTGGTTTCAGGTGTGATGCTATAATCGTTCTCCGCTAGGCCAAGATCTGCGTAAATAGGCAAATCAATGCAAGTATGCATCTGATAGCTCTGATAAAATTGCTGATAAGGAATATCGATACTTGGTTTGCGATGTACTTGCACATATACAGTGTCGCGCGCTTTGCAACCATTGATGGTGGCTTCTGCTACATAATTCAATGACGTATTGGTATAACTGCTGGTATTGAAATTAACAGCCGAAGTCAATCGGTAATTTGGCGTCCATGCGATGGTGGCATTGGGATCACTACATACGGCGGAAAGGAGGGTCGTGTCGCCAAAACAATGTGCAGAGTTTTCGCTTGCTGTTAAGGTTAAATTGTAGTTGGATAAATCGACGTGCACGGTGTCACGCAAAACACAGCCTTGGTAGTATCCATAAAAAATGTAGTCGTTGGGTGAGCCTGTATTGGCATTTGGCGTTTTGGAATAGTTACCAGAGAAGCCCATGTCGGGCCACCAGCCAAATCCTACTCCACTCGATGGAGTGGTGCTGCCATTGAGTTGCACATTGGTGCCACATGTGGTGACTTTATCAGGACCCGCCGAAATGGAAAAAACAGTTGGCGATGAAGGACCGTATTTGGCCACAAACATTTTGGGATTGGTTCCGGTATGGGTCAAGTTAAAAGGGTACCAAGCCACGTTGGTGCCCTTGTAATAACCAAATACTATTTGGTTGAGACCCTCATCAATCACCACATCATGCTGCATAAAGTTTTGGGTGTCGTTTTGATTCATCCGACAAAACTCCAATTCACCATTGCTATAGAATTGTGCATTAAAAGCTTTATATGTGCCAGTTCCCAGGGAGTAGACGGGGAAATTTCCAACATACGGTTGATTGCTGCTGAGATAACCAACAACGGCGATGCGGTCGCCACGCACATCCAAAGCGGCTGCGGATTCACTTGAACCTTGCCCCCCCATGGTTTTGAACCATCGGCCATTGCCATTGGTGTCAAGGCCCCAAAGGAAACCGCTGCCATCGCCGCCCATCATGGGCATGCCATACCACTCGAAAGTGCCAGTCAATTGGCCGCATAGATACATATTGCCTTGGTCATCGGCCATCGCGTCGGTTGTATAGATCGAACCAAACGTGGAGGTGCTCGAGGAAATTTTGCCCCAGATGCACGTGCCATTTGCATCGAATTTACCGACATAGGTGCACCATGCATTATTAAGATAACTCGGCGCAATGATCTGGTCACTGAATTTGAGGACGGCATTGGCACCGATAGATGCTTGTCCACTGATCCACACGTCGTCGTTGCTGTCGACCGTGACTGTTTGTAGTCCAGCACTCACACCTGGTGCGATTCCCCTTATCCATTGGAATTGACCTTGCGCATCGATTTTACTCAACCAAGCGCCACCATCGGTGGTGCGTTGTAGGTGAAAGTCGCCACCAAATGATAAATAATTCCCGCTGAAGAGGCCACCCCAATAGATGTTCCCTTCGCTATCGCAACTGATATCGCGCACTTCAGAGCTGTTGCTGGTATTTTCGGCTGCTCTGTGCCATTCATAGTTGAACTGGCTGTCGAATTTGATCAGAATCGGCTTTGCTCCACCATGTATATGAAACGTTTCACTGCCCAAGGTGATGTTTGCATTGACGGTGCAGCCCGCCGCCACACTTCCGTCTGGCAAGACGGTGATGCGTTTGAGCGCGATGCCATCTTGTGAGAAGAGCGAAGTCAATTGCGAAAAATTGCCGGCGCTGTCCATCCGTGCCAAATAATAACCATAGGCACCGGTATTAACGCTTTGATTGCCCAGCGTGGTGCCATCGGCGCTGTGCTTGCCGCAGACCACGAATCCTCCGTTAGGATGGCGATCGATATCGATAAAGTGCTCCAAGGCTTGGGTGCCATCGTATCCGTCGACCCAATATGCGCGGTGGCAGTCCTGACCCCAACCGAAATGACAAAGCAACAAAAAGCTGCAAAAAACTAAACTTCTCATGGTAATGAATTGGATTGTAAAGATGCAATGATTTGGACATACTACAAAGCGATAGCTTTTATCCATAATGATTTCGTTGGGATTGTTGTCATTGTAAGCTGAATGATTTAAGTTTCATTGGGAAGGAGGGAGATGAAAAGCAATTACCTTTGAGTCAAACTAGTGAAGCCATGATTTTTGTTGTTATTTTTCTTGTGTTGGTGGTGTTGCCAGCCATTTTTTTAATCGCGACCTACAATGGTCTTCAGCGAAAAAAGATTCGTGTGGACAGTGCTTGGAGCCAGGTGGCTACTTTTTTGCAGCAACGTGGCGATTTGATCCCCAATTTGGTAGAGACCGTAAAAGGCTATTTGGGGCATGAAAAGGACACTTTGGTAGAAGTCACCAAATGGCGCAATCAAAGTGTGGGCAACGGAAGCCGTGAAGACGTATTAAATGCGGATGCACAATTGAGTCGTTCCTTGATCCAATTGACCCATGTGGTAGAACAGTATCCTGACCTCAAAGCCCATGCGCAATTCAATCAATTGCAAGGCCAATTGCAGCAGATCGAAAGTGACATCCAGGGAGCGCGTTCCAATTACAATCACAGTGTCACAGCTTTCAATACATCCATAGCTATTTTTCCCAATAATCTAATGGCTGGGTATTTTAGGATGGAAGAAAAATCGTTTTTCAAAGAAAATGAAAGCGTCAAGGAAGCACCGAAGGTTAAATTTTGAATTGAAAAACGTTGATTGATATGCGTTCCGTGGTTTGATATCGATTTTTTGGATGGTTTTTTTGTGGCTCTTGTTTCTTTGCAAGGCTGCTTGATTTGGGGATATGTAAGATCATAAAAAAACCCTCGCAAAGCGAAGGTTTTTTTAATAGAACCGAATGATAATTCGGTTTATATTTTTACATTTTCTTCCTCTTCTTTCAACTGCATAATCTGCTCCAAAGCGTCAGGCACAACGTCGCTGCAAATAGTTACGAAGGCACCTGGAGGTGCATTGCGGATAGCGTACTCAATAGCCTCTCGCTCTTTGGCAAAGATGCTGATTTTCTTGCCATCACTTACTTCATTGATACCTTGTGTCATCAAATCGATGATGGCTTGCTCTGTGCGACCGCGTAAATTTTTGTCTTGACGAATTACAATCTCATCAAACATTCCTCCAGCCACACGGCCCAAATTGATGATGTCTTCGTCGCGGCGATCGCCCACACCGGCGATGATCCCAATTTTGGGAGTGGCATCTACCTTACTCAAGAAGTCGCTAATGGCCATAAAACCATGGGTGTTGTGCGCATAGTCCACCATCACCGTAAAGTTTTTGAAGTGGAACATATTCATGCGCCCTGGCGTTTGCATAGGCGATGGAATAAATGTCAATAAGGCCATTCGAATGGTTTCGATGTCGAAGTCGCGAATGAACGCGGCTAAAACGGTGGGCAGCACATTGGCAATATTGAATGTAGCTCTCCCTCCATACGTCAATGGGATGGCGCTTGCTTTTTCCACACGTATTTTCCAAGTGCCTTTGCAAATGGTGACATATCCGTTTTCATATACTGCTGCCAATCCTCCTGCTTTGATGTGCTCTTGGATGTATGGATTGTTTTCATCGAGCGAGAAATATGCGATCTTACATTCAAGGCCTTTGGCCATGTTGCGTGTGTACTCGTTGTCGGCGTTGAGAATTGAGTAGCCACTTGGCATCACACTTTCGGGTACCACCGCTTTCACGCGAGCCAATTGCTCCAAGGTGTGGATGTCGCCCAAGCCCAAATGGTCTTCTGCTACATTGGTAACGATGGCGATGTCACAGCGATGGAAACCTAAACCTGCACGCAAAATTCCTCCGCGCGCACACTCTAAAACGGCAAAGTCGACTGTAGGGTCTTTCAGCACAAATTCAGCACTGATAGGCCCAGTGCAATCCCCGCGCATCATCAGTTGGTTTTGGATATACACACCATCGGTGGTGGTATAGCCTACCTTATGTCCCATTGTTTTGACAATATGCGCCATCAATCGAGTGGTGGTTGTCTTACCGTTGGTTCCGCTGACCGCGATAATTGGAATGCGCGCTGATGTGCCAGGTGGGTACAACATGTCGATCACAGGCTCTGCCACATTGCGCGGCAGTCCTTCGGTGGGCTCCAAGTGCATTCGGAAACCCGGTGCAGCGTTGACCTCAAGAATGGATCCGCCATTGGTTTTGATCGGAGTGGAAAGCGTTTCGGCCATAATGTCTATGCCGCAAATATCCAATCCAATGATGCGAGCAATGCGTTCGCACATCACCACATTTTCGGGATGTACTAAGTCGGTGATATCTGTAGCCGTGCCTCCCGTGCTCAAATTGGCCGTCGGCTTGAGGAAAACTTCACGACCTGCCGCTACCACGCTTTCCAGCGTGAGTCCTTCGCGGTTGAGCATTTCCATCAAGAAGTCGTCCACGCTGATTTGTGTAAGTACTTTTTCGTGGCCATAACCACGACGTGGATCAGCGTTGGTTTGATCGATCAATTCTTGGATGGTACTCTTACCGTCACCAAGCACCGCGGCAGGCTTGCGGATGGCGGCTGCTACATATTTGTAGTTGATCACTAACACGCGATGATCTTGTCCAGTAATGAATTTTTCGACGATCACACCACGCGAATATTTTTTGGCGGCATGCAGACCAATACAAGCTCCTTCCCATTCGGTGATGTTGGTGGTTGCTCCTTTGCCGTGATTGCCGTCAACAGGTTTAGTTACAATGGGATAACCAATGCTTTCAACCGCATCTTTGAGACCTTCTTCTGTATAAACGATGCGCCCTTTAGGCACAGGTATTTCAGCTGCTCCGAGGAGGTTTTTGGTTTCTTCTTTGTCACAGGCGATGTCCACAGCAATGCTGCCAGTGCTACTCGCAATGGTAGCACGAATGCGGCGCTGATTGACACCATAACCCAATTGCACCAGTGAATGGCGATTGAGTCGGATGTAAGGAATGCCGCGAGATACGGCTTCTTCAACAATACAACCTGTAGATGGTCCGAGACGCTCTTCTTCGCGTATCTCGCGCAATTTTTGAATATCCGCTTTGAGATCGTATTCAGTATTGTTGATCAAGGATTCTGCAATGCGCACCGATGCGCGCGCGGCATATTGTCCGGCTTTTTCTTCCATGTAGCTAAATACCACATTGTACACGCCAGAGGTTCCAGTTTCACGGGTGCGACCAAAACCACACATCATTCCAGCGAGGGTTTGTAGCTCTAAAGCAATGTGCTCAATGACATGGCCCATCCATGTGCCTTCATCCACACGTTGGAA
>JAIYCK010000400.1 GCA_027488055.1 Flavobacteriales bacterium
CCCGGGAAGCCGCTTTATTTGCTGAGTGAAATGATCCATAATCCTGCGGTCAATGATGATTTGCAGCGGCTTGGAATTCGATTTATCATGAATACCGAGGGTGAACAATTGATCCCATGGGAGACCATCCAAGCAGGCGATGTAGTCATTACGCCAGCTTTTGGAACGACGGTGGAAATTGCAAAAATGCTACAAGACAAAGGGGTGGAGACGGCTACATACAATACAACGTGTCCATTTGTGGAGAAGGTATGGAAGCGCTCTTCTGAAATAGGACAGTCCGGGTATACCATTATCATTCACGGCAAATACAAACACGAAGAGACAAGAGCTACTTTTAGCCATAGTCAGGTCAATGCACCATCTGTGATCGTGCGCGACATGACCGAAGCCAATGCTCTGACTGCATATATACGAGGCGAAAAATCACAGGCTGAATTTGAAGTCGAATTCAAAGGCAAGTTTTCCCAACACTTTGATATCGCAAAAGACCTTGCGCGCATCGGAGTGGTGAACCAAACGACCATGTTGGCAACCGAAACACAGGAAATAGCAGATTTTCTCAAAGGCATCATCACAAGCCATTTTGACGACACCAGCTGCTTCATCGATACCCGCGATACCCTGTGCTATGCTACCAATGACAATCAATCGGCGACGCTTGCAGCCCTGCAGTATGGAGCCGACCTAGCTTTGGTGGTGGGAGGATACAATAGCAGCAATACAAGTCAGATTGTAACCATCTTGGGGCAAGGGATGCCTTCCTATTTTATTTGCGATGAAAGCGAACTCCTCTCCAAAGAACAGATTCGCCATTTCGATTATCCAAGTCATTCCTTGCTTTCAACCAAGGAATGGATGCCGGAAGGTCCATTCAAGTTGGTGCTGACCAGCGGGGCCTCTTGCCCAGATGTAGTCCTTGAGGCTGTCATGCGCAAGGTTTTGCAGTTAAGAGGAATTGAAGAAAGTCAACTGGCAGAAGCGACCTCCCATTTTGGATAAGCCGCAAATGCACTTTTCGACTTATTAATCGGGTTGAATTTGTATTTTTCAATAAAATGAACCACCTTCGCGGGGCGTGAATAGCAAGGTAAATTGGCTTGTTTCTGAGGCATCAGTGTTACTCAAGTAACGCATCCAATACTTCCAGAGCCAATGAGCACGAACGAGATAGATATGCCCGATATTATTCAACTATTACCCGAAGCAGTGGCCAATCAGATTGCGGCCGGTGAGGTAGTCCAGCGCCCAGCTTCTGCTGTAAAAGAGCTGATGGAAAACGCCATTGATGCAGACGCTACCATCATTCAGTTGGTTGTGAAAGATGCAGGCAAAACTCTGATACAAGTTTCCGACAATGGAAAGGGCATGAGCGATAGCGATGCGCGCATGAGCTTTGAGCGCCACGCTACGTCTAAAATCAAAAAAATAGATGACCTGTTTACGGTAATGACCAAAGGCTTCCGCGGAGAGGCATTGTCGAGTATTGCTGCAGTTGCCCAAGTTGAATTAAGAACCAAACAAAAGGGTGCCACACTGGGTACGGCTATCCATATCGAAGGATCAAAAGTCAAATCGCAGCAACCAGAGGCATGCGCGGAAGGTACCAGTTTCATGATCAAAAATTTGTTTTTCAATGTACCTGCCCGCAGGTACTTTTTGAAAAGCGATAGCATCGAACTCAAACATATCATCGACGAGTTTCAGCGTATTGTGCTAACCCATGCAGAGATAGAATTCAGCATGCATCACAATGGTGCAGAGATATACAGTCTTCCCAAAACAACGATTCGACAGCGGATCATCCATTTGTTTGGTGCACGCTACAATGAGCGACTTGTGCCAGTGGAAGAATTCACAGATATTGTGCAAGTCACTGGCTTCATTGGTAAGCCCGACTCCGCCAAAAAAACGAGAGGTGAGCAGTTTTTCTTTGTCAACCATCGTTTTATACGCAATAGTTATTTGCATCATGCTGTGATGACAGCTTTTCAAGAGTTGATCCCACAAGGCTCGTTTCCATTTTATGTCTTGTTTTTGGAAATCGATCCTGCTCAGATTGACATCAATATACACCCCACAAAAACAGAAATAAAGTTCCAAGACGAGCGCTCAGTGTATGCCATATTGCATGCGGCGGTGAGGCGAGCCATTGGGAAGTTTAGTTTATCGCCGAGTTTGGATTTTGAGCAGGAAACGGCCATTTACAATGGTCCTGCACGTGCCAATCAAGAAGTTCGAATACCTCAAGTCAAGGTCAACCCCGAGTACAATCCATTTGAATCAAAACCAACCCGCGAAAACCCCATCAATGCTTGGTTCAGGGAGCGAGAAAATGCACAATCCTGGAAAGACGTGTTGGAAATCAAAAATCAAGTGCCAGCTTCCACTGATTTGATACAAACACAATTGGATTGGAATCAGGATGAGACGGATATCCAGCCATATCAATTGCATCGCAAATACATTTTGTTTCAAAACAATGCCGGACTCGCTGTAGTGGATCAGCAACGCGCGCATCAACGTGTGTTATTTGAAAAGTACCTGCGTCAAATTCAGCAAGGAAAGGGTTTGTCGCAGCGATTGCTTTTTGAGGAGGTTGCTGAGTTGCTGCCTGCTGATATGGCTATACTCCAGCAGCATATTCAGGAGCTCACTGTCTTGGGATTTGAATTTGGGCCAGTGAAGGGGGATCAGATACAGGTTTTAGGGGTGCCCGCCGATGCAGTTACATCCAATGCCCAGCAGGTGATTGAGTCGTTTGTTGAGCTGCTCAAAAACGAGGCAAGTACCAGCGAATATCCACCCCATGAGCAGGTGGCTTGGGCCATGGCTCGCTCCTTCAGCATCAAGCATGGTCAGATGCTAACGTTGCCCGAAATGAAAGAGCTCATCAAACAGTTATACCAGTGCGAAATGCCATTCGTACTCAATCAACAGAAAAATACGATTTACAATATTTCGTTGCTCCAATTGGAACAACACTTTCGCCTATGAATCTTTGGAATAGTTTACCCGTTGTAACCAAGAACATCATCATCATTTGTGTGCTCATGTTCTTGGGTTCGAATGTAATCAAAGCGTTGGAGCCTCATCTAGTGGCGCATTATTTTCGTTCTGAGTATTTCAAGCCGTGGCAAATCGTCACTCACATGTTCATGCATGGGAGTTTATCTCATCTATTCTTTAACATGTTTGGTTTGTTCATGTTTGGTAAAGCAGTAGAGTATTATTGGGGTGCCAAAAAGTTTTTGAATTACTACTTGGTTTGCGGATTGGGCGCAGTGTGCTTGCACCAAGCATGGACATGGTATGAGATTCAGCAATTGGCCACACAAGTTTCGCCTAGCAATCTAGCCTTGTTGTACGATCTTGGCAGCAACGCTAATTTCGAGACCACCAAGGTGGAATTTGATCATCTCCAGCATATTTTCAATTTGATGTCATCTGGCATGCTCGGGGCATCCGGTTGTCTATTCGGCGTCCTCGTGGCGTTTGGCATGATGTTCCCCAATGCGGAAATGTTTATGATGTTCATTCCGATCCCTATCAAGGCAAAATACATGGTAGCGATGTATGGTGTTTTTGAATTACTCGCAGGATTTAGCAATCGCAGTGGTGATAATGTGGCACATTTCGCCCATTTGGGAGGATTGCTGACCGGACTTATCATATTGCTGGTATGGAAAAAGCAAGGAAAATTGTTTAGTTGATACCACCGCGATTTTCTAAATTCGGACCATCGTGATGCATTCATTTTATCTAACCCATATCAGAGGCCAGAGGGTCAATCAATTCATTGCAATCAATGCCTTGGTTTTTGTCGTTATCAATGTATTGCAATGGGGCTTCAAGCTGGATGCGGTGTATTGGCTTTCGGCACCTGCTTCGCCGAGTGAGCTGTTGCTTAAGCCATGGACCTTGCTCACGCATATGTTCACGCATCAGAATTTTGGGCATCTTTTCTTCAATATGCTGGTGCTGTATTTCATGGGACAGTTTTTTCTTCAATTGCAAAACGCACAGCGATTCATAGCACTTTATCTAGGTGCAGGCTTAAGTGGATATGCCATGTTCGTGATAGCTTTCGGATTTGGCGGCCGCGCAAATTTCCATCACGAGGTCATTGGAGCTTCCGCCGCGGCCATGGGGCTGGTGATCGCTACAGCTGTGCTGCGTCCTTTGCAGCCAATTCACTTGTTTGGTGTGTTCCGTATGGAGTTGCGATGGTTAGCCGGTTTAATGGTCCTAATGGATCTGTTCAGTATCAAAGAAGGAGTCAACAGCGGAGGTCACATCGGACATTTAGGAGGTGCGATTTTTGGATTGATCTATGGATTTCAATTGACAAAAGGTATTGGCTTTCTCAAATCCTCATGGTTTCAATCGTGGAATTCTAAGCGGAAACTCAAAGTAACCCATCGACAAGGCCGGCCCAAGTCCGATGAACAATTCAATGCAGAACGCGCGGCACGAAACAAACGAACAGATGCGATATTGGACAAAATCAGTCGCAATGGCTATGAAGCCTTGACCAAAGAGGAAAAAGATTTTTTGTTTCACCATTCGGATAAATAACCCATGACACAAGAGCAGGCGAAACCCAAGCGCAAGTCATGGACAAATTGGTTTGTTCTGATTTTGAATGCACTGGCCATTGTGTCATTGCTGCTTGCATATGCTGCTTGCCATGTTTCTCCAAGTGCGATAGGTTATTTAGCGCTCTTTGGTTTGGCTTACCCCTTCTCGCTGATTGGTAACTTGGTCTTTGTGGTGTATTGGTTTTTTAAAAAACGCAAATTTCTCTGGTACAGTCTCTTCGCGGTATTGGTGGGTATCGGTCATCTGAATGACTTTGTACAAATTTCATCCCCCGATCCCAAATCAGATGACGAGCAATCGCTCAAAGTCATGACTTGGAATGTCCATTTATTCAACTTATATGACAAGTCCAATCGCTACCGCAAGCGCAATGAGATGTTTGAGATTATTCGAAAAGAAAATGCAGACATATACTGTTTTCAGGAGTTTTATCACACAGAAAAGGAGAATTATTTTACAACGAAGGATAGCCTCTTGGAAATGCTTCCAACCAAATTTCATCACGAGCGATATACCCACGCGATCAAGGGCAATCAATACTTTGGCGTAGCTATTTTCTCAAAATATCCAATTCTCAAAAAAGGCTATGTGCCCTTCACAAGCGATGTCAATAATTTCTGTATTTATGTGGATGTGCGCGCCCATGGCGATACGGTTCGCATTTACAACGCGCATTTGCAAAGCATACGTTTTCAGCCCGAAGATTACGCGCTCATGGATGGCAATACGCAGCAAGAAGAAATAGAAACAGGAGGCAGGCGTATTGCCAAGCGATTGATGATAGCTTTCGACAAACGGGAAGAACAAGTGGAGCGTATCGCGGAAAGCATCAAAGATTGTCCGTATCCGGTCGTACTTTGCGGTGATTTCAATGATCCGCCGGTCTCATATACGTACGAAACACTCACGGATCTTTTAGACGATTCCTTTGCGGATGCGGGCAATGGAATTGGCAATACCTACATAGGAGTGTTTCCCTCATTTCGCATCGATTACATCATGCATGCCGCCAAAATGAGAGCGATCGATTACCGAACGCTACCAACTAAACTCACCGATCACCACCCCGTGGCTGCTACATTGGTGTGGCAACCCTAATGCCATGCCTGTGATTTTCCTGACGTGTAGATCAAGGATGGATTCTTCCAATGACCAATGACGTCCATTTGCGGGAGTAAAACTGAAAGCGTACACAATTAAAAGAATGCACTAGTGGGTCAGGCAGCTGCTAGATGTCCCTGAAATAACGATACAAAATACCTTATTTGTGGTAGAGTAACTTACGCAGAGTCTCAATAGTTTTGTTTTCTATGATGCTCCACGCTTCCATTGCTATCAAATCACCCGCCTCCAACAAAAGGACTTCCTGTGCATTATGTCCACTAGATAGTTTGGGTATGGATAAAAAGAAGAATTGCTGCAAAGAGTACAAGCATGGAAAGCGCTGCAAAAAGTGCCCCGCCAAAAAGAAATAGCGTTCTAATTAAGCTATTGTAATCTACAATTCCTCAAGAGCGCGATTAAATCATACGCACATGGCTCATTCCACCATCAGCTCCAATCACTTGTCCAGTGATCCAGCTGCTTTGAGGCCCTAAAAGAAAACAAGCCAGTGAGGCTAAATCTTCAGGTTGACCAACACGTCCCATTGGATGCCTTTTGTTACCGGCTTCTATTTTGTCAGGACTTGCCAATAGTTTTTCAGCAAGTGGTGTTTGAGTGAGCGACGGTGCAATGGTGTTGACACGCACATGTGGCGCCCATTCTGCAGCAAGGCTTCTTCCCAATCCTTCAATTGC
This sequence comes from Flavobacteriales bacterium, assembly GCA_027488055.1. Taxonomy (GTDB): domain Bacteria; phylum Bacteroidota; class Bacteroidia; order Flavobacteriales_D; family Sanyastnellaceae; genus CANHSF01. Next base: position 6,402 of record JAIYCK010000400.1, read on the forward strand.
GCCTTTGGCCATCGCAATACTCGCGTGAAAGGACATTCCTTGTTGAACTGCAACGGTAGAAAATAGCACTACTGAAGAAGAAGCATGTGCCGTAAGCGGCTTGTGCAAGGCTTGCAAAAACAAAGCAGCACCCAAGGCATTAATCTGCCAATCCTCCATGTATTCGGCTACTGTAAAACGATGAAATGGTTTAAGACGAATGGTGCCAGGGCAATACACTGCTCCATCGATACGGTCAAGGGTTAAAGCGGGCAAGACACCTTCACGTGCATCCCAAGCAACGAATTCGGCTGCTTGCAATGTGGGGTCGTTGGATGATTCTCGGGCAAGAATGGTCACCTGATGACCTTCGGATAATAATTGACGAGTAATGGCAGCACCAATTCCTTTGGTGCCTCCGGCGATGACATAGGATCCCATTAGGCGTTTTGAATGCTTTGTAAAAACTGATTTTTATATTCTGGCTCAAGAAATTTTCCAGCGAAATGGGAGGTCACAGTGGAAGACGCAGTGTCTTTCACACCTCTGCTTGAAACACACAAGTGAACAGCGTCGATATAAACTGCGATATCGTCGGTCTGCAAAGCGGCTTTTAATTCCTCTGCAATTTGCATGGTCAAGCGTTCCTGCACAGTGGGGCGAGCAGCATAATACCGCACGATGCGATTGAGTTTTGATAATCCAATTACTTTGCCATTGGAAATGTAAGCCACATGTGCTTTGCCAATGATGGGTACAAAATGATGCTCGCAATTGGAGTAAAAGCTGATGCCTTTTTCAACCAACATGCCGTCATACCCATAAGTGTTGTCAAATAACTTCACCTCAGGCTTGCGGTCGGGATGCAATCCTGAAAAAATTTCCTTTACATACATTTTGGCCACTCGATAAGGTGTACCAGCCAAGCTATCGTCGGTCAGATCCAATCCAAGGATCTCCATGATAGAGGCGAACTTATCTGCAATTTCATCTATTTTTTGTTCATCCGATTTGTCGAATGCATCAGAACGAAGCGGAGTGGCAACTGATGTCATTACATGTTCATCGCCCATTTCATCCATTTGAACGCGAAGGGCAGGTGCTTGAGTAGTCATTAATAAGAATCGCGTTAGTGCGTAAATGATAGAAACATAAACACAAGCCAGAAGTTCAAAATGCAGACGACTTCGGCGGTTTTATTCGTTCTCTATCCACACCTTACGGCATACTTTATACATGCCTTTTGCCGAAGATCGGCGCAGATTCCTTATACTTGCGAAATACAAACTTTTAAAAAAACCGATCTAAACCTACGTGCAATGAATAGTATCATGCGAAAAAAACCGATCAGTGCTTTTGAGGCTGACATGAAAAAGAATGACCTCAACCGAGTTTTGAAGCGTTGGGGGCTCACTTCATTGGGTATTGGAGCCATCATTGGTGGTGGAATTTTTACCTTGACCGGTATCGCTGCTCATGATTATGCAGGTCCCGCATTGGCCATTGCTTTCATCATTGCAGGTATCGGATGCACCTTTGCATCGCTGTGCTACGCTGAGTTTGCCTCGGTTTTGCCAGTAGAGGGTTCGGCTTATTCATATGCTTATGGCACTGTGGGAGAGTTTTTTGCGTGGTTCATCGGTTGGAATTTGATTTTGGAATACATGATGGGCGCCACTACGGTTGCAGTCGCATGGAGTGGCTACTTCGAAAAATTGTTGCATCTTTTTGGTGTCCACCTGCCCATTCAACTCACGAATGATCCATGGACGGCAGCCACCAAATTGGGTCAAGAAGGAGCTGTTATGGCCATCAACTTGCCTGCAATTATCATCACCATCATTGTGACGTCGATTCTTGTAAAGGGCATCAAAGAGGCGGCCAATACCAACAATATCATTGTGATCATCAAAATTGCGGTGGTGTTGTTTGTGATTATTGCCGGTGCATTTTATGTCAATACAGCCAATTGGACGCCATTTATACCTGCTTCGTATACGGACACGCTCGGGGTGTTTCATGAAATGGGCTGGGGTGGAGTAGTCACCGCCGCTACCATTGTCTTCTTTGCTTATATAGGCTTCGATGCGGTTTCAACTCAAGCCGGCGAAGCGGTCAATCCGAAAAAAGACGTCCCTTTTGCAATCATAGCGTCTTTGGTTATTTGTACTGTGCTTTATATCCTTGTTTCATTGGTGTTGACGGGTATGGTCCCATACGCACAGCTTGATTTGAAAGCCCCTGTCGCTTCCGCTTTTGAAGGAGTGGGCGTAACTTGGGCAGTGTTCCTGATTGTCATCGCTGCAACTGCAGGTTTGACTTCTGTTATGTTGGTGATGATGTTAGGTCAGACGCGCATCTTCTTGGGCATGGCCAAAGACGGTCTATTGCCAAGAGGCATGTTTGCAAGTATTCATCCCAAATTCAAAACGCCCTATAAATCCACGATTTTGGTTGGAGTTGTCATTGCCATCGTGGCAGCAACCACACCCATCAACAAGGTTTCTGAGATGTGCAGCATGGGCACCCTTTTGGCATTTGCCATGGTATGCGCTGCAGTATGGATGTTGCGTGTAAAGGAGCCACAACTCGAGCGTCCTTATCGCACACCGGCATTGCCATTGGTGGCCACGCTGGGAATTCTATTCAATGTCGGATTGATGACTCAAGTGCGTCACGAGACATGGTTGGCATTCATTGTGTGGGGTGTTTTGGGAATAGCCGTATATTTCATGTATGGTCACAAACGCTCTAATTTGCATGTGCATCCAGAGAAAAAGTAATGATCGTATCATGAATCACTTTCATATGGGTCTCCTCGGAGACCCTTTTTTTTGTAAGTTTGAGCCATGTCTCCGAATGAAGTCGCCCGCCAAATTGTAGATCAAATGTTCAACAACGATCCCATGTCACAATGGCTGGGTATCGAGCGAATTTTGGATGAGCCCGGTCAATCTGTGCTGCGATTGAAGGTGCGCCAAGAGATGCTCAATGGTTTTGGCGTGGCCCATGGTAGTATTACGTATGCATTGGCAGACAGTGCTTTGGCCTTTGCATCCAATGCCCATGGTTTGCATGCCGTGAGCATTGAAACATCCATTTCTCACCTCAAACCGGTCAAACTTGGCGAGGTATTGACGACGCAGGTTGAGGAGATAAGCTTGACCAAACGCACAGGTATTTATTTGGTCTCAGTGAACAATGAACAAGACGAAAGAGTAGCCTTGTTCAAAGGGATTGTGCACCGATCCGAAAAGTCTTGGTTGTAAATCAGTCTTTTGATGGCTTGAATCATTGTTCTCACACAGAATTCAAGCACCATTTACTTCCATTCGGTTGACTCAATTATTGTGTCTTTTTTCAAGATTAAAGCTGTTCTATGTGGTAATTTTGCAACCTTTATACAGGCTAGGTTAGGCAATGATCCACCAAGCCGAAGGACCAACAAATGGAATCAACTACAAGCAAAAAACCAGGGCAAGTTTCAGACCTGCTCAACAAGATCAACGAATCGGCTACCTTGGCCATGGCGCGGCTCAGTCGCGAAATGGCACAGCAGGGTATGGACATTGTGAGTTTGTCATTGGGAGAACCAGACTTTGATACTCCCGATTTCATCAAGCAAGCAGCCATCGAGGCGTTGCAAAACAATATCACACATTATCCACCCGTCAACGGATTTTTAGATGTGCGCAAGGCCATCGCAGAAAAATTCAAAAGGGACAATGGCTTGACTTATAGCCCCGAAGAGATTGTGGTTTCAACAGGCGCCAAGCAAGCCATCGCCAATGCGATATATGCCTTGGTCAATCCAGGTGATGAAGTGGTTATGCCAAGCCCTTTTTGGGTGAGCTATGCTGAGCTAGTGAAGTTGGTGGGAGGTATACCTGTCCTGATCAATGCGAAAGTAGAAAACGACTTCAAAGTCACTCCGACTCAGCTGCGTGATGCGATCAACGAGCGCACGAAGTTGATCATATATAGCTCTCCTTGCAATCCGACTGGCTCAGTATACAGCCGCGAGGAGTTGGAAGCATTTGCCAGCATTATTTTGGAAAAACCTGATCTTTATGTGATCAGTGACGAAATATACGAGCTCATCAATTTCTCTGGTCGCACGGCCAGCATCGCCGCGATCGAAGGTATGTTTGATCGCACCATCACCGTGAATGGGGTGTCCAAAGCATTTGCTATGACAGGATGGCGCATCGGATATATCGGCGCTCCCAAGTGGATTGCAGATGCGTGCAGCAAAATGCAAGGCCAAATTACCAGCGGAGCTAATACCATCGCTCAAATGGCAGCAAAGGCGGCTGTATCAGCGGATCCATCAGTGGTCAGTGAAATGATCGAGGTCTTTCGTTCGCGCCGTGATTTGGTGCATCAGCTCCTCCAAGAAATACCAGGTCTGAAAATCAATCTGCCCGAAGGTGCGTTTTATTTCTTTCCCGACGTGTCTTATTACTTTGGTAAGACAGACGGTGAAACAACGATCCAAAATGCCACTGACTTGTGCCAATTTATGTTGCGCAAAGAGCTCGTGGCGGTGGTCACTGGCGATGCTTTTGGGGATGAGAACTGTCTTAGAATTTCATATGCAGCATCTGAGGATATTTTGCGCGATGCCATGCGCAGAATCAAATCGGCATTGGCACAACTACATTAATACTTACACGAAGCGCACGCATGAGAAAAGAGCAATTGGATCAACTATTTGATAAGTTCAACGAACTTACGGCGCTCGTGATTGGCGACGTGATGATCGATGCGTATTACTGGGGAAAAGTAGAACGTATATCTCCTGAAGCACCTGTACCTGTTGTTCAGGTCAACAAAAAAGAGAATCGACTGGGAGGCGCAGCAAACGTGGCGCTCAACGTGAAGAGTTTGGGAGCCAAAGCCATTATCTGTTCGGTTGTTGGCGACGGATCCAAAGGTGATATTTTTCGTACCACGCTAAAAGAAAATGGTTTTTCGACCGAAGGCATTATCGATTCCCCTTCCCGCATGACCACGGTAAAAACGCGCGTCATCTCACAAGGACATCATCTTATTCGGGTGGATGAAGAAATTACCACACCGCTTTCATCTACAGATCAAAGACATTTACTTGAGTGCATCCAAGGTATTTTGGAAAGACAAAAGGTCGATGTGATCATTTTCGAAGATTATAATAAGGGAGTGTTGACCCACGATGTAATCACGCATGTGCTGGCAGAAGCGAAGCGATTGGGTATCCCCACAACAGTAGATCCGAAGAAGGATAATTTCTTTGCTTACCAGGGCTGCACTTTATTCAAGCCCAATCTCAAGGAACTTAAAGAGGGTCTGCAAGTCGAGTTTGCCAAAAATGATGAAACAGCGCTATCCGATGCAATTGAGATGCTGCAAAACAAATTGCAGAATGAAATGACCATGGTCACGAGATCGGAATTAGGCGTGGAACTTCATTCGAACAAGCAAAAAATAAAATATCCAGCGCATCAGCGCGAGATAATGGACGTAAGTGGCGCAGGCGACACCGTCATTAGCGTTGCATCGCTGGTACTTGCCGCAGGCGGTGATGTGCAAGATCTCGCGGCATTGTCAAATTTGGCGGGCGGACTGGTGTGCGAAAAAGTGGGGGTTGTTCCCATCGATAAAAAACAACTTCACCTCGAAGCTGTTATTAAGCTTACAGAACAAATTAATGCATAATCCATATTGAAACCAGTCGTCCCCTACACAGAAGAAAGAGGTAAAAAAGAGCAAGTTGCCGAAATGTTTAATAACATAGCACACAGCTATGATTTCTTGAATCACTTCTTCTCTTTAGGTATCGATAAAATTTGGCGGAGAAAGGCCATTCGAATGCTTCGCGAGGAGCAGCCCAAAAGGGTGCTGGATGTGGCTACAGGTACGGGCGATTTTGCCTTGGAGGCGGTACGAATGAACTTGGTCTCTGAGAAAATCATCGGAGTAGATATCAGCGAGGGCATGTTGGCCAAGGGTCGTGAAAAAATTGCCCAAAAAGGATGGGAGCAAAAGGTCGAACTCCGATTGGGCGACTCAGAGCAATTGCCTTTTGATGATCACGTCTTCGACGGCGTGATGGTGGCTTTCGGTGTGCGCAATTTTCAAGATCTTAAAAAGGGATTGACAGATATGCATCGTGTTTTGCGCAAAGATGGTACCCTCATTGTCCTTGAATTTTCCAAACCCAAGAAGTTTCCGATGAAGCAGCTGTTTGGATTTTATTTTCAGGGCGTCATGCCAGCGATCGGTCGCATCGTTTCGAAAGATCGCCGCGCCTACGAATACCTTCCGGAAAGTGTCAAAGTGCATCCAGAGGGAGAGGCTTTTCTTCAGATTTTGCAAGAATGTGGTTACCACAATTGCACCCGCAGACCTTTAGCAGGGGGTATTGCAACGATTTATAAAGCTAAAAAATGAAGGTAGAGATCTATCCTTCTCGACTCCACGGTCAACTGCTAGCGCCTGGCAGTAAAAGCATCGCTCAGCGTCTCGTGGCCTGCGCACTCTTAGCAAAAGGACAAACAGTCTTGTCACATTATCCCGAAAGTGATGATTGTCAAAGCGCACTTCAAATGGCCGTAAGTCTGGGTGCATTAGTAGAAAAGAAAGGCACAACGATCAAAATTACGGGGGGCTACCCCAACAATTTTGCATCTGGAATGCGCAATCCTAAAAATGTCCTGGATAGCGGCGAATCTGGCCTCGGAGCACGAATGTTCAGTTCCATCGCTGCTTTAGGGGACCACGAGATCACCTTGACGGGCAAAGGAACGCTGATGCAACGTCCTTTTCAAACGCTTGAAATGGCCCTTCAACAGCTCGGTGCCACATGCAAGACCAGCAATGGTTTGCTCCCTTTGACGATCCAAGGACCGCTACAAGGTGGCCATGCAGAGGTCGATGGTTCGGTGTCATCGCAATTTCTGACGGGATTGTTGTTGTCACTTCCCAAGGCTTCTCAATCTTCCGAAATCAATGTGCTCAACGCAAAGAGCCTGCCTTACATCGATATGACGTTGGCAGTGGCTCACCTTTTCGGTGTTCAGATTCAACATCAAGCGTATGCTCATTTTCAAATAACGAATAAGCAAGCATATCAACCCATTCAAACGATTGTTCCTGGAGATTGGAGCGGCGCTGCATTTTTGATGGTTGCTGCTGCAGTGGCTTCGGAGCAGGGTGTGGTGGTAGGACATTTGGATCAGGTCATCCCGCAAGCAGACAGCGCCATATTGGAAGCGCTTCAGAAGGCGGGTGTCAAAGTGATTCAGAAGAAAAATGGGTATGAAATTCATCAATCAGACATTCAGGCATTTGAGTTTGACGCCGAACATTGTCCAGACTTATTTCCTCCGTTAGCGGCATTGGCCTCCTTTGCCAACGGCGTGAGTTCAATACATGGAATCCAGCGACTGGTGAATAAAGAAAGCAATCGAGCGAAGTCGCTGCAAGAAGAATTTGGCAAAGCAGGCATCCGCATTGTGCTCCGCGACAACGAGATGAAAATTTATCCCGGCGGAATTCGCCAAGCCACGATCAATAGCCACAATGACCATCGGATTGCAATGGCATTGAGTATTCTGGGGCTGGCGGGTGATAAGATGGTCATTCGTGGGGCTGAATGCATCAATAAATCTTATCCAGCCTTTTTCCACGATCTAATTGCCATTGGAGCAAATGTCAAAATAAGCTGAGCAGGCAACTCGCAGTATGCGTTTAATCAAGTGGTTCAGATACTTAGCAAGATAAAACCACTTCCAAAGCAGCATTTCAGAAATCGTCCTTGAAATCGGTATGGTATATCGAGATAAAGTTGTACGAAATACATTGAGCAACAATCGCTAATTCCTTTTGGTATTCCGCTTATTTTGACTCAATTTCACCACCACAAACTAGGATCCAATTCAGATGGAATTTACAGCGAATCAAATAGCCGGTATGCTAGGCGGCACCGTAGAGGGAAATGGTGAAAGTGCTGTATCAGCGCTTTGTAAAATTGAAGAAGGGCACGCGGGTGGCCTCACTTTTTTAGCCAATCCCAAATACACCGAGTTTATATATCAAACAAGCGCGAGTGTGGCCATCGTGTCCAATGACTTTGTCGCCGAACAAGCGTTGCCAAGTTCACTTACCTTGGTGCGTGTAGCGGATGCGTACGGCAGTTTTGCCAAGCTTCTGGAGGCATACAGCCAACTCAAACAACCCAAGCCAGGCGTAGATGCGAGTGCTGTAATTTCACCGCATGCAATCGTTGGAAAGGATGTATACATTGGTCCGTTGGTGCATATATCAGATGGTGCCCGGATTGGAGATGGTTGCAAGATCTATAGCACAAGCTTCATTGGCGACGGCACCGTAGTGGGAGCAAATACGACCATTTTTGCAGGCGTGCGTGTTTACTCCGATTGCAAAATTGGAGCTCATGTCACATTGCACTCCGGAGTGGTAATCGGTGGTGACGGGTTCGGATTTGCCGCCAACAGCGAGAACAACTATAGCAAAGTACCTCAAATTGGCAACGTGATCATCGAGGATCATGTAGAGGTGGGTGCCAATACAGCCATCGATAGAGCTACTTTGGGCTCTACGATCATCCGAAAAGGAGTCAAATTGGACAACTTGATTCAGGTGGCACACAACGTAGAAATTGGCGAGAATACGGTGATTGCGGCGCAAACGGGCATCGCGGGCAGTACCAAAATAGGCGCCAATTGTATGATTGGAGGTCAAGTCGGAATCGTAGGCCATATCACTATTGCTGATGGAACTAAAATTGCTGCACAAAGCGGCATTGGAAAGGATATCAAAGAACCCAATACCATCGTACAAGGATCACCTGCATTTGGTATCATGGACTACAAAAAGAGCTATGTCGGTTTCATGAAGCTTCCGGATTTGATGCAGCAATTGTCAGAAATCAAGCAAGAGATCAAAAAACTAAAAGACGGGGTGAATGGATGAGATGGTCTGATCTCATTTTTGAAGCAACGCATTGGATCAAACATCGCTGGCGGTCACGCATCCGCCATGGAGTCCACTCACCATTTGTTTTTGCCCTGCAAGATGGAGCTTTGAAAGATGCCGCTTTAGAGGCATTGCTTCCAATTGAACATGCTCGTAAAGGGCTTCATTACGATACACGCACCATCACACGCGTTGACTTGGGAGCGGGTTCCAGGAGCGGAGTCGCCTCATCCATTCGTATTGCTGAGTTTGCGCAGAAGAGCTTGCAAGGCGAGCATGCTGCGAGGATTTTAAGAGGATTGGCTGATGCGTTGAATGCAACTCAAGTCTTGGAACTGGGCACAGCCTTGGGCATCACCACGGCCTATTTAGCCTGGGATAGACCAAATCGCAAGGTGCACACCATCGAAGGTGATCCGGTTCTTTTGGATATCGCACGCGAACAATGGACTCAACTTGGAATTCAAAATATCCATAGCTATGAAGGTGCATTTGATCACATATTAAGTAATCCAAGCCTCGCTCAAATGAAATTTGATATGATACTAATCGATGGCAATCACGCCTTTGAGCCAACCATGCGTTACTGGGATCAACTCAAGCATCAATTGACTGAAGGAGGTTGCATTGTTTTGGATGACATCTATTGGTCTCCAGGCATGCACCGCGCATGGACAGCCATCAAATCCGATCCCCTTGTTACGCTTTCACTGGATTATTTTGAATGGGGAATCGTGTTTGTATTTCCCCGCAAACAGACTGAACATTATAGCTTGCGACTGCCAACCATGAAGCCAAGAACACGCTTTTATTGAACCAAATAAAAGCACGTTCATAGTTTTATACTTTGTTAGGTGATTTTCTGCTCAAAAATTGGCACGGTTTTTTACTTTTGTCATCCGCATTCCATTGTGGTGTGCAAGTAACAATAGCAAAATTAAATATTTACGAAATGAAGAAATTGATTGTAATGGCCCTCGCGGCGCTTCCAATGTGTGCAATGGCTCAAGACAAAGGAAAAACAAGTGACAACGCCCCAGTGAAACCAGAGGTACAGCGTCCTGTAACCACGAACAATCCGGAGTCTATTTTTATTGAATTGATTGTTGCTCAAACAAGCGTAGGCAATAAAATCAAAATGGATTATGGGCGTGAGTTGTTGTCAAACGTAAATGACAAAGAATTGGTGCAGACATTATCTGAGATGCGTAACACCGATTTTCAAACCATGCCAGATGCAATGAATTACCTTGCTGTTCAGGGATTCAAGTTTGTGACCAACTACACCTTGAAAGATAAAGATGGCAAAGATGAACTTCACATCGTTTTTGAAAAACGGATGATGAAAAAGCCAGGCAGCGGCAGACCAGAGGGTCGTCCAGACGCCAAGCCAGCTGAAGTGCGTCCTGAAACAAAACCTGCAAGCAAGCCAGCTACCAAGCCGACTGAAAAGGGTGAAAAGAAATAATAAAGAAAAAAGCCTCCGATACTTCGGAGGTTTTTTTTTGTCAATGCGTGAGCTTCGATTGTTGTTGACGGAAGGTTGAAATTGGATTTGGACAATGGCTCATTCAATCGCATCTTTGAGCAATGAAACGCTTGGAGCGAAAGGAAAGTTTAGCGCGCTACACCTTGTATGTGCTTGCGATCTACATTTTGTTTCAAATCATTTGGTGGGGTACACATATTATTGCACTGACCGCTGAAAATGCATCTATTACCAACGATCCCACGAGTGCCACGAAGGTGTATGGGATGATTATTGGCGAAGGAAGCGTATTCGTATTATTGATGTTGGGAGGCTTCTTTTACATTCATCGTACACTGCGAAGGGAATTTAAATTAGCTCGAATTCAATCTGCATTTTTATTGTCAGTGACACATGAGTTAAAAACACCAGTCGCTGCGATAAAGTTGGGCGTGGCAACCATGCGAAATCGCAAACTAACAGATGACCAAACGGCAGAATTACTGCAAAGCATCGCAAAAGAAACCAATCGACTGCAAACGCTCTCTGAAAACATCTTACTCGCCGCGAAGTTGGATGTCAAAGACAAAGAAGAACTGAAGGAACCAGTAGATTTCACAGGACTAATCGAAAAGGCCAATAGAGCAGTTTTCTCCAATCCCAAAAACGTGATAACGCGTTTGGATGAATCATGTGTGATGCAAGGTGACGAGGCCTTGCTGCAAGCCTTGTATGTGAACTTAGTTGAGAATGCAATCAAGTACAATAAACCAAATGGGCTGGTACATGTGAATCTGATCCAAACGGATGAGTCACTCACATTGACGGTGCAAGACCAGGGCGATGGCATTCCGATGCAAGAAAGAGAAAATGTGAAGAAGAAATTTTATCGAATGGGCAATGAGGCAACCCGGCGACATCAGGGCACTGGATTGGGCTTGTTCATAGTGGATCATATTGTGAAACTGCATCGCGCCTCATGGAAGATCGATCAAGCGGAGGGAGGAGGTTGTCTCATATCCATCCGATTCGATCGAGTTAATTGAACTCAAAAAGAATAGTTGAATCATGAACAAAGTTGGATTAATTATATTGGACGGATGGGGCATTGGAAAGGCCGATCATTCAGATGCTGTATTCTCTGCAAATACACCCTTCACAGATCAGCTCAATCGCTCATATAGCAAAACGACGTTGCGAACCGATGGCGAAAATGTAGGGCTGCCAGAAGGTCAAATGGGCAATAGCGAAGTGGGTCATACCAATATCGGCGCAGGAAGAGTTGTGTATCAAGATTTGGTTCGCATCAACAAGGCCATACGTGAAGGGTCGTTTTTCCAAGAAAAAGCGCTTTTAGATGCATTTGAATATGCCCAACGCAATCACAAGCCGTTGCATTTATTGGGTTTACTCAGTGATGGTGGAGTGCACTCTCATCTTGATCATCTCGTGGCCTTGACCAAAATGGCCCAAGGGTATAAAGTCCCTACTTTTATACACGCCATTATGGATGGCCGCGATACAGATCCGCGCTCTGGACTCGAATACATGAAGCAGCTGGAGGATCAAATAAGTGGTACAACTGCACAGGTCGCCACAGTCATTGGAAGGTATTTTGCAATGGATCGCGACAAGCGGTGGGAACGGGTTAAAAAGGCGTACGATCTGCTTGTCCATGCTGCCGGAAACGAAGTCCAAGATGCTCAATCCGCCATCCAAGCTTCCTATCAGTCTGAAGTAACGGATGAGTTCATGGAGCCAGCCGTGATACGTCCAAGTCAAACTGGATTTGAAGGGGTTCAAGAGGGCGATGTGGTTATCTGTTTTAATTTTAGAACAGATCGTTGCCGAGAAATCACGGAAGTATTTACGCAGCAAGACATGCCAGACTTCGGTATGAAAACGATGCCATTGTATTTTGTAACCATGACCAATTATGATGCTTCCTACAAGGACATTCATGTGGTGTATGACAAGGACAATCTCAATTGGACCTTGGGTGAAGCCATCGCCGAGGCGGGTGGTAGTCAATTGCGTATTGCTGAAACGGAAAAATATCCGCATGTCACTTTTTTCTTCAGTGGTGGACGCGAGGCAGAGTTTAATGGAGAATCTCGTATCATGATTCCCTCGCCCAAAGTCGCTACCTATGATCTCATGCCTGAAATGAGTGCTGAAGGCATTGCAACAGCGGCTATAAAACACATGCGCGAAGCAAGCCCTGACTTTTTTGTGCTCAATTTTGCAAATCCAGACATGGTCGGTCATACAGGCGTTTACGATGCCATCATCAAAGCCGTCGAAACGACAGATGGCTGCCTAGCTAAAGTTGTGCAAGAAGGACTTGTTTTGGGATATCAATTTATTGTGATTGCTGATCACGGCAATGCTGATTTTGCCATCAATGCTGACGGGAGCCCGAATACTGCGCACACCACCAATCCGGTGCCAATGTGGGTGGTTTCCGACCAAAAGTTAGAGCTTCGTGCAGGCGTATTGGCCGATGTCGCACCTACTATCTTAGAGTTGATGCACATAAAAAAGCCCGATCCAATGACCGGGCATTCGTTGATTATGCACAAAGCTTAACGTTTTTCACCGATGCGGTGCACGTAACCTTCAAAGTTTTCTCCATCGCTGCGTTGCAATACGTAGTAGTACGGGCCATCTGCTTCATCTTTTGCTGTCCAGCTGTTATTGTAGCTGGATGATTCATACACAAGTTTTCCCCAGCGATTCCAGATCATCAACTGGCTATTAGGGAACTGCTCGATGCCATCAATGTAAAAAGTCTCGTTGATACCATCACCATTCGGAGTAAAGACATTGGGTATTTTGGTAGCGCATGCCACGATATTGAGTTCGATCATACCCGAGCTGCCACATTGATCGGAAACTTGAATTTCATACAACCCCGGAGCAAGTCCAGAAAATTTAGGTCCATTGTAAAGTGTAAGGCTATCTGCATTGTAGACAAATGTATATGGTTGACCGCCTCCAAAGGCCAAGGTATCACTGATGTCATTGACGCACAATTCAGGGGGCGTGACTACAGAAAACGGACTGGGTTCGATCACTTGAAATGTATCAGAAAATTCTGAGCCGCAATAGTCTGTCAAATTGAGCTCATATGATCCTGCATCTCCGACATTAAAAGTCGCTGTGCTGGCGTTGCTGCCATTGCTCCAATTGTAGTTATACGGTCCAAATCCAGAGACAATCGACGCCGAGGCTGATTCGCTTGCACCACAAATGTAAATATCATTGACAGTGACTGAAGGTTGGGTGTAGTCTACACGGA
>JAIYCK010000242.1 GCA_027488055.1 Flavobacteriales bacterium
CAAGACTTATTATGTGCCCAACAATGCTGTGTTGAGCATAGCGGGTGACATGGACATCGCCCAGGCCAAGCAATTGGTAGAAAAATATTTTGCAGGAATTCCGAGTGGCACCATGTATCTGCCCAAGGTGAAAGCCGAAGAGCCCATGTACAAAGGGGAGGTCCGCGACACCATCCCCGGCAAGGATCAATTGCCCATGGTGGTGAAGGCTTATCATATTCCAGCCCAAGGCACTCCCGATTATTACGCAGTGGACATGTTGAATCAGGTCTTGTCACAAGGCCAGAGTTCTCGCTTGAACAAGAGTCTGGTGGATCAACAAGAGCTTGCACTTTTTTGCGGTGCATTTACCTACAATACAGAACATCCCGGTTTGACGCTAGCATATGGCTTGGCCAATATGGGTGTAGATCCCAAGCAAGTAGAAGACGGTATGAATGCCGAGTTCGAACGTATGAAGACCGAGCTCATCAGCGATCAGGAGTTCAAGAAATTACGCAATCAAATTGAAAACGATTTTGTGTCGCGCAATAGCAATGTGGCAGGTATCGCAGAGAGCTTGGCCAATTACCATATGTATTTTGGAGATGCGAATTTGATCAATACAGAGATCGATCGCTACCTCAAGGTGACGAAGGAAGATGTAATGAATGCGGCCAAAAAATACTATACCCCCAACAATGGCGTGGTACTATATTTTTTGAATGACCCTAACATGAGTAAATAATACACCGAATGATTATTCGGTATCATCACAAAATTGAATATGAAATATTTTAATAGTTATTTAGTAGCGGCCTTGACCCTTTTGTTGGCGGCTTGCTCTGCTCCTGCGCCCATGGTGGATAGATCCAAGGCACCACTACCAGGTCCGGCACCTAAGTTGCAAATTGGCCAGTACCAAATGTTTGAATTGGAAAATGGACTCAAGGTGGTAGTGGTAGAGAATCATAAATTACCACGGGTTTCTTACAGTATCAATTTGGACATTGATCCTATTTTAGAAGGATCCAAGGCGGGCTATGTGTCGATGGCAGGCGATCTGCTTGGTGCAGGCACCACCACCAAATCCAAGGCACAGATTGATGAGTCGGTCGATTTTTTAGGTGCCTCTTTGAGCACTGGTGCCACGGGAGTGTATGGTAGTTGCCTTACCAAACACCGCGGTGAGTTTTTGACCATCATGAGCGATGTGGTATTGAATCCCAGTTTCGCGGTAGAGGAATTGGAGAAGCTCCGCAAAAAGACCCTCAGCGGTATGGCCAGTGACAAGACAGATCCCAATACGATTTCGGGTAAAATCACCAACCTGAAGAAATACGGCAGCAACCATCCCTATGGTGAAACCATGTCAGAAGAGTCGGTGAAATCCATCACACGCGAAGATGTAGTTGGATATTATTCTAGCTATTTCCGTCCAGGTGTGGCCTATTTGATCGTGGTAGGAGACATCACAGTTGAGCAAGCAAAAGCCGATGCGACGACTTATTTTGGTAGCTGGCAAAAGGCTACTGTTCCTACATCAACCTTCGGTACACCCGTGGAGCCGCTAGCGAATAAAGTGGTATTTGTACCCTTGGCGGGCGCGGTGCAAAGTGTCATTGATGTGACGTATCCCATCCAATTGCAGCCCGGCACGCAAGATGCCATCGTAGCAGGTGTATTGAACAATGTATTGGGAGGAAGCGGTTTTCAAACCCGCCTGATGCAGAATTTGCGCGAAGACAAAGCTTATACCTATGGCGCGTACTCCGAAATAAGTGCCGACGAAGTTGTAGGAAGTTTCAGTGCAGGAGCCAGTGTGCGCAACGAGGTGACGGATAGTGCGATTGTACAATTCATTTATGAGATGGATCGATTGGTGAAGGAGCCTATTGCCGATAGCACCTTGCAATTGGTCAAAAACATCATGACAGGCAGTTTTGCTCGTTCATTGGAGCGCCCTCAAACAGTGGCCAACTTTGCTTTGAATATCGAGCGTTACAAATTGCCAAAAGATTATTATGAGACGTATTTGCAAAAGTTGAATGCGGTGACCGCTGCCGACGTGCAAGCCATGGCCAAGCGTGTGATTCGTCCCAACAACGCTTACATCACTGTGGTGGGCAATCGCGAGATCATGGATAAATTGAAAGTGTTTTCTGTCGATGGAAAGATTGAAGTCTTGGACGTTGAGGGCAATCCATTTGTAGAAATGAAAGCCGCTCCGGCTGGGGTGAATGCGCAAGTCGTGATGGGCAAATACATTGCAGCGATTGGCGGTGAGAACGTATTGAAAACGATTCAATCGTACGACCATACAGGTGTAATGGAAATGATGGGTATGCAAGCTTCTGTGACAGACCAAATGGAAACCAAAGGACGTCGTCGGACCGAAATTTCATTGCCCGGTATGCCTTTGTTTAAGTCGATTTACAATGAGGGAAAAAGTATTGTGATGGAAATGGGAGCCGCTCCGCGCGAGCTCGATGCAGAAGAGTTGATGAATGCAAAGCGCGAATGTGATATGCTCGCTGAGCTTCATTTGGCGCAGTATGGGATCGAAGCTGAATTGAAAGGCATCGAATTGCAGCAAGGCGAGGAGTGCTACGTGGTTGAAATGAAAAAGGCCAACGGAGAGTTTAAAACCAATTATTACAGCGTAGCAAGTGGATTGTTGTTGTTGGAGCGCGAAGTAAAATCAATGGAAGACAAACCAGTGACCGAGGAAACCATCTATTCCAATTATCAAGAGGCCAATGGCGTGAAGTATGCCTCCAAGCGCACTGTCAACGCAGGTGGTCAATCGTACGTGATCAATGTCACGAAAGCGACTTACAACACGCCTATTCCTGCGGAGCAGTTCAATTTGAATCAGAAATAAAATGAGGGAATACTTCAATGGATCGCATCCAAAAAGAACGAAAACCAGCGTCATCATGGCGTTGGTTTTCTTTTTCATTGGCGTGCAAAAAATGGTATCGCAAGACAGCACTTCTGTGGCTAAACCGAGTGCCAAAGATTTCGGTTTGCTGATAGGCGCTTCCCATGTGCAATTATGGGCAGATTCGGATCCTTATTATCTGGCTTCTACCCAACAG